>JAGLCE010000069.1 GCA_023146365.1 Endozoicomonadaceae bacterium | reverse complement strand
ATTGCAGCCTACCTAGGGCAGGAAGGCTGGTCTCTTGGCTGCGACCTGCGCATTGGTTCCCAGCACTCGCAAAAAGAATTTATACTCTTTTTGAAGCAGGTTGTTGGCAGGGCAAAACAGATCCTATTATCCCTGATATACAGTATATTACCAAATGGTAACAGCAGGAAAATACAGCAATCACCCAAAAGTCATTCTATTCATTCAATACTTTCAGGTAAAACCACTCAACGGGATATAAACATACTGGTATCCGAATGAGCTTATTTAATTATTCAATCGCTCCATTTTTGATAATTATTGCTTGCCAGAAGTCTCATTATCATTTACAGGCTCGAAGCTGAACGCTGAGTTAGCCGTTTTTAGCGTATTAGACGTTTCCTCAAAATCGTTATATTGAAATTTTAATTGTAAAGCAAGAACATACCCACATAACTTGTCTTTCATTTATGTGGGTATCTTTTTATTTTAACTTGACGTCTTTATCTTTATTACTCTCAGCTCTCAGGGATGGGTTGTTCTTGAACAACCCCTTTAAATAGCACTGGACCACCTTCATGTAAGTAGACTACGGGCCATACAGCATAATCAACAATTGCTAGTCCTTTATGTGTATAAACCCTGAAATGATTTCGATCATATATCTCATCTTCCTTTGCAAAACAAAACACCATAGGGACATCTTGTAGTTTCCCGTACACCATTATTTCGACAACTTTTTCTAAAAACTTTCTTAAAGCATCAGATTCATATTCTTTATAATTTTCATTTATCAAAGCATCTGTGATTGATGCTATATAATTTGTCATTTTAATGGGGTCTTTTTTTAACGTTTCAGCTATAATATATTTTGAATTTTCCTCTAATTTTAGGTTACTGCACTCAACGTCTTCTCTATTATGGCTTTTATCATTAATTTTTGCTTTTACTGTTTCGATTTGTTTTTTCCTAATTTCACTTTTTTCATGTGCCATATAAAGTTCCACTTTATTTAGTGCTTTTTTCGTCATTCTTACTATAATCATTGCATATTTTTTGCCGCTTTTATCCATCACTTTGTTATTTTCTAACGGAGTCTTCAGTTTCTTCTTATCACTACTTTCTAAATATTCCATTAAGTCGGTCCATTCATTATCATATATTTCATTAAATTTATCGCCCAATTTATCTGCGCGATTAGGGTCGCCTAAATTAGTTATATTCGGATTCTTGCTAGTCATAACATCACCCGCCTTTGATGACAATTCAGTCATAGCTACCTCCCTTTTATCATTTATCCGATTCAAGTAACAGCTGAGTTTTTCCTTATATTGTGTAACTTCGTCTCTGCGATCAATTAACAATTTCAACTCGTTTTCTTTTACGTGAACCTCTTCTCCTAACTTTGACATCTCGTCTGTTTTCTTATTTTTATTATCATTGATATCTTTTATTTCTTTGGAAAGAGATTGAAGTTTCTGTTCTAAAGAACTTGTTTGTTTTTCTAGTACACAAATATAAGGAGATATTTCTCTTTTTTTTACCTGTAAGACAATATTGAACTTATTACGCAGCGAGGTGTTACAATTACTGGGTAAATTTATATATGTGTAACCTTCGCATACTTTTATAGTTCTTCCGAACAAAAAAGAATAGATAGATTCCCCTACGCTCCCTTTACAATGCGTCCTTACATACACGTATGTAAAGGTAGATTGCGGGGGGGGCATAGCGGAAGCTATCTATTCTTTTGTGTTCGGAAGGGTTATAGCAGCAGATATAGGCATCCAATATATAAAGTCATCTAATCCTAACGCCAAGCTGGTTGAATCGTTCCGTCTTGCCTTAAAATCAAGAAATATCGAACACACTGAGAATGAAACCGTAGCAATTATCGATAATTCGCAGTTTAATAGTTCAAATGACCCAACAACAGAAATTGATAAAATAGCTGAATTAAATAAAAAAATATGCGCTAAGTGTTCTGCTTTAATGTCCGAAATAGATAAAATACGTTGTGAAATAAGTGATAAAGATAACAATATTTCGCACTATAATAATGAAATAAAAAGGTTCAAGTTAGATATTGACAACACTAATAAAGAAATTCAAGCACTTGAAACTAATTGTTATTATTTACAATGTGATATTAACTCAAAAACAGAAGAGGAGAAGGATTTAATTAGACGATTGAGAAAAATGCATGATAAGTTTGATGGTATCAATGCAAATACAGAAGCAGTATTTTCTCTTATGAAAAGTGAGTTTTCGAATTTTTATCATAATGAATGGCAAAAGCTATATAATGAAATTCATCAAAAAAATAAACAAACAAGCAACAATACTGAAGGCGCTAATGAGGATGCTAAGATGACCCATTGTTTATTAAACATGTTTGAATCTGCAAGAGTCGAAGCGGAAAATATCATCCTAAATACTCAACTCAATTTTTTATCTAACGATCAGAATTTTACCGACAATACTGAAACAGGTCTGTTATGGAAAAATAACATAAGCACATTGGGAGATGATTTGATGAATAATAAAGGTCATTTCGTTAGTATTTTCAACAAGGCGATAGACGATATTATAAAAAATAGCGAACACAAAGATGCTGGGTATGAAAATTTAAAGCCTTATTTATTCAAAGTTTTAAAGATTAGATTGTTAATGTTCCTTCAACCCTCACCTATGGTATTTTCACGTGTAGATAAAAATGCTATATTTAATGAAGATGAGTATGTTAGATTTGATGAAAATAAATCAAACGAAAACAATATATTTGATTCCGTAATATTGCCCGCTATATTAATAAAGAAGAATGGCCAGGTAGTTGCTAAGGGCCTTGCTGTTTGAACAGTAAAACGGCCTAAAAACCTGTAAAATGGCGTCTTTTTCCTGATTTATAAGGCGCTAATATCTTCAAAATCTCTGTTTTCCAAATACTGATCCACGTGATCCAAAGAAAACAACCCCAGTGACCGACCTCTTCATTCAGATCTACACAGCCAGGACGCTCATCAATATTCACTCGATCAGGTATTAAGCGTGCTCCAGCATCAACACCCTTATGTTGCCGATAACGCTTTCCTTTAGCTCTCAAATCCACTCTGTTTTACCAAAATATGATCGATGTTGTTTATTTATTCTGAGGTTTCACCATGTAAATTGAACTTTTATAATCGCTATAACTCTATTACTCTATGGTAACTCACTAACTAATTTAATAGGGAAATTTTATATGTACATTCATAATACTGTGTATTTACACTTCGATAAAGAAGAAAGCCAGCCTGATATTAAGAGGGAGGAAAGGCATTAAAAGAAACATTTCTGTTGATACTCCATCTCTTCTTGATCCCCCATCTCTTCTTATGTTACTACCATTGAAAGTATGGAGAAATATATTTTATCATTTGGAATTCAAAGATATTTGTAATTTCAATATAGCTAGCCATGATACAGATGACATATGTGAATATAATAGTTTTGTGTTCTGCAAGGTATGGTCTTCAAAATTGTCATCGAAAAACTTGAACTCATTAGCTGATTCCGAAGTAAAGACAGATAATGAAATTTATGATTTGGTGTGCAGAGTTTCGACAAAATGCGATATGAAAGAAAAAGATACTATTATAAAACGTTCATTGAAATATTTTCCTTTTTCTTTATATTGCATCATCAATCAACTAACTGACAGTTGCAAAACCTTCAATGTAACGGAAGAATTAACCATTAACAATGAAAATCTTATCTTATCAGTCCAATTCACCGACAGTGACACTTGTTTAGCGACAATATTTCATCAGCATGGCATAAAATTTTATCGCAGTACATCGGACACAACATGGAAAAAGGAACCTGACATTGACTCTGATGCTTCTTCAAAAATCACAAACATCCTACATTTTGATCGTAACAAGATGATGGCCTTATTTCCCGAATCTGGATTGATAGAACTCCGCTACAGGAATCCGGACGATACGTGGACGACGAGTACCACTTTTCCAAAAACACCCTATTTTGGCGTAACTCCTGCATTTAGCTTGGATGGCAACCATGTATCTTGTAGCATGATCAATGATGAAATCCTGCATATTTACAGTAAAAAACAGTTAAATGGATGCGAGAAATGGGTGAATCAATTACGTCCTGTTAATACTCAAAATACTCAAAATACTACATACTACTCCACCTTATTCAGTGCTGATAGCAGATTTCTGATAATGGCCTCTCATAGTTTGAAATATAGTGATCGTACCGTAGAGATATACAGCTTAGATCCGGTCACTACCATGTGGGGTAAAGACATCACCATATCATCAATTCATCCAGGGTTAGCAAAATTCAGCAACGATGGCAATCAAGTGATAATCGCCGATATAGATGTCACTTTAATCATTTACAAAAGGGGTGAGGACAACGTCTGGACGAAGCACGACTCTTTTGATCTTGAGTATAACCTGCAGCCGAAGAACGACTCCTTTAATTTTGAGAATAAAAGAATAATCAGAGATATAAAATTTAATAGGATCGATGGCAGGCAGATTGTAATCGTAAGTCAAACTGGTATCGGGTGCTTAGACTCCTTGCCAAAATTCTTTTTACATATATTCAAAATGAAACCAAACGGATTATGGATGAATGAACTCAACATTAGAACATACAGTTCACACGCTATCAGCGACGATGGCAACCATGCGGCCATCGTCGATACTATTGATGAAAAAACACTACACCTCTATGGAAGGAATTCTAAAAATATTTTGGAAAGTAAAGTACAAATACTTGTTAATGATAAAATAAAAACAGTCAACTTTAGTCCCAATAGTAGCAATATGCTGTTCATCCTTAATAATGATACCGTAAAAATCTACGGCATGGATAAGAAGTACGAATGGATCAATAAATCATCCTTCAACACTTCTGGGTTTAAATTAGGCAGCGTCCCACTTGCTTCCTTCAGTCTCGATAGTAGTAAAATAATAATTAGCAATGAGTATTTCTCACGAATTTGGAGGCTTTCTTCGAGCAACCATTTTTATGCTCATCCCTAGATTTTCAGCATAAATGACAGACTTCGCCCCTTTCGAGAATAATCGATGCAGCAGGCCAGAAACAATGTCTGGTAGAGAATAGCTGGGGCGACCTGTGTTAGTCAGAGTTCAAATACAACGCCCTGAAATATAAGCGACGATCTGACGGATATGAGCATAGGTTTTCTCAGATATATGCTCGATCAATTGATGAGTTTGTTCGTTATCCAGATGGCTTTCACTGCCACCATTTTCAGGCTTTAGTTTTTCTTTTTTCAGGTAATCATCCAGATGACGGCTAATGCTGAATTCACTTTTTCTAAGAGCCTAAGCAATAGATGATGTATGCCAACCTTCCGACGCCAGCAATACCGCCTTAGCCTTCTTAATAGTGAATAGCATCAATTCAGATAATGGGGTAAACGCCACTTCCAAGTCATCTAGTCGTCAACCAAAGGACTACCACAGTTTACTGAAAATGACCATATAACCGTGCATAGAGACCATTCTGTTGAATTAACTCATCATGGACACCCTCTTCACTGACATAGCCATTCTCAAAGACATAGATACGATCAGCCTGCTTAACCGCACTGAGACGATGGGCAATAATCAGCGTGGTACGATTGGAGAGGAACGCTTCCATCGCTTTGTGCAACAAGAACTCTGTAGCGGTATCCAGCGCTGAGGTTGCCTCATCAAGAATGACAATAGCAGGGTCCGTCACCATCATTCGGGCAATGGCCAGACGTTGACGCTGCCCACCTGACAGGCGTATCCCTTGACTGCCGACCTGCGTCTCAAGCCCTTCATCCATCGGTTCAATAAACAGCTTGAGCTGCGCCACATCTAACGCTTGCCAAAGTTTTTCATCCGACACATTACGCCCAAGGCAAAGATTATCCCTAATCGAGGTATTGAATAACACGGGGTGTTGCAAGACCGTGACCACGTTCTCACGTATTGCATCAACTCCGATCCGTTCCATGGGGGTACCTTCACCAAAACGAACGGTCCCCTTTGTCGGTGCATACAAGCCGAGAATCACCTTGACCAAGGTTGATTTTCCGCCGCCACTGGCCCCCACAAGTGCCACTTTCTCTCCTGACTTCACTGTCAGCGATACGCCCTTGAGAATCTCGGTATCTCCATAGGAAAAATGGACATCATCAATCACCAGCCCCACGGTTGTATTGCCATGAAACGGATCATGCTGTGCCGTATAGCGTTTCTCTTCCTCAAGTTTCAACAGACAGTTAATTCGATTCAAGGCTGCATTAGAGGCAAAGTAGCCATACCGCATACTCAGCAATTCATTCACCGGCCCCATCATGAACCAGAGGTAGCCGAACACAGCGAACATTTCACCGACGGAAAGGCTTGAAAAAACCACCGTCAGCATGGCGCTGGCGCGAAAGAGATCCACTCCTAGCAGAAACAACACAAAACTGAAGCGAGTCGCCGTATCATTTTTCCAGGAAAATGCGGTAGAACGATCCCTGACCTCGCGGGCATGATTGAGCAATCGACTGATATAGTGTTTTTCTCGATTGGCGGTACGAATCTGCTGGATACCATTCAATGTTTCCGTTAAAGCTGTCTGAAAAATGTCAAACGCACTGTTTTCTTCTCGTTTAAGGGTACGGATATTCTTACCCAGACGATTGGTAAACCAGATCACCATGGGATTAAAAAACAGGATAAACAGCGCCAACTGCCAGTGCAGCCACAACAGCACACCGGCTGAACCGATGGTAGACAACACAGCCACCAACAACCGACTCACGGTTGAACCGATGAACTGATCAATCGTATTAATGTCGGTCACAAACCGGGAAGCGACGGAGCCACTACCCAGCGTCTCATATTCCGACATTGAGACACGAGACAACTTGTGCAACAAGCTGGAGCGGATCTGAAAGACCACCTCCTTGGAGATGATCGTGAACTGCAGTGTCTGCCAGACATTGAAGACCAAGGCCAGCAGTCGTAAAACGACGGTCACCCCCAGCACCAGCAAGATGTAAGAGAAAGGGCCTTGCCACTCATCTGGGATCAGTAAACGAAGCCTTTCAAGCACCACCCCAGGTGCCTGTAGCAACACCTCATCAACCAGTAGTGGCAACAGCAATGGCGTCGGCACACTGGCAAGCGTAGCCAGCAGAGCAACAATGTTAGCGATCACCAGTTCACGCTTGAATTGAAAGGCTATACAGCAAATCCGCCGCCAATCATAAACGCAGAAATCATGCTGCTCTCCAGACTGGTCGGCAGCCGGTACTGTCTCATTCAAAATGGCGATCCTAATCCTGGATAATATTCTTCGCAGGCAATCACTATATCGTCCATGAAGAGCGATCGTCCATGGAGAGCGTTGACAGAGTATTACGTTATTTTATCGGTATACAACCAATGACCCTCGCAGATGAAGGTGGTTGATGCACGCTTGCCGCACTGCATCATGAGCGTCGCCGATGGCGATCTCCTAACGGCATGGGCTCGCCCCTCCGTTGTGCAAGATCGATCTGCTTCTGCCGCTCGGCAGATCGAGCCAAAGAGCGCTCAGTCTTGCTATCGTAGCAATGAGGGCATGTAATCCCTTTAACATACAGAGGCGAACGCTTGTCAGCTTCCGTAATCGGTCGTCGACAACCGTGACACTGATCATAAATCCCCGGTTGCAGGGTGTGATCCACTGTTACCCGGTTATCAAAAACAAAGCACTCCCCCTGCCAGAGACTCTCTGTTACTGGGACCGTTTCAAGGTATTTCAAAATACCGCCTTTCAGGTGATAAATGGTTTCATAGCCCTGCTCCAACATCAAAGAGGATGCTTTTTCACAACGAATTCCGCCGGTACAGAACATAGCAACCCGTTGCTTTTTATTTTGGCACAGCGTTTGATCAACCCACCCTGGAAATTGTCGAAAATTGTCAGTGCCCGGATTCTGTGCTCTTTTGAATGTTCCGACCTCGACCTCATAGGTGTTGCGCGTGTCAATCACCAGAACATCCGGATCAGAAATCAGTGCATTCCACGCTTCAGGCTCTACATACTGACCAGCGCGCTTAACGGGCGATACATCAGGTACCCCCATGGTGACAATCTCTCGTTTAAGCTTCACCTTGGTGCGATAAAATGGATTATCATCCACCGTCGACTCTTTGTAGTTCAGTGCGGTAAACCGCCCATCCTCCGCGAGCCAGCCTTTCAGCGCATCAATACCCTTACGTGAACCCGCCACTGTGCCATTGATGCCCTCTTCTGCCAACAGCAGCGTCCCTCTGACTTCGTTATTCAATAGGCACGACAATAGCGACGTCCGCAACGCCCGATAATCAGGCAGACTCACAAACTGATACAGTGCGACAACAACACGAGACATGAATTCTCCTTGTGGACAACGGTTTAAGAGAAACATTATTCCTGCATGTAAAGAGTGAATGTTAACGACTAACCTCATCAATGGGAATAATTATCACTAAAGAAAGCACTCTGTTCCCCCGGTGTCAGGATAGCTGTCGCCTCCCCCTAGTAACGGATTATTATAGAGAGCAGGGAGCGGAAAGAGGAATCCATGCCCGTTATTCAGAAGAGTGTAAGACTGTTGTACTACAAAAGATGTTACGCAGGCCTTTGGGTTATTGCCTTGAAATCACGGATTCAGGTATGTTTTAATTTTACAGCTTCGATGATACTTTTAACATCAACGTCTTCATTCTCTTTAAATAAATCTTTTGATACCGATTTATATACTCCAAAGAAGCTCATAAACAGCTTATTTTTTCATAATATCATTTATCCGTCAAGTTATAAGCATCAATCATCGTATTCAATAACCGATCTGCAATTAACTTACCAAATTTACGTTGACCAATGCCTTTTTTGTGATGAAAATCGAATTCAGACTTTGCAAGTTAAAACTGGCATTCTGCATATTTTCCCATATACAGAAACCAGAACTTATTTTCAAAGTTCGTTAGGTCATCACAATTAGTGTATTTACCTTATTATTGTCATTAGTTATATTTTTTCCATCAGTTAATTCTCTAAGTTGTTCATTTAATGTTTCAATACTTTTTTGCAGCTCAAATATATTGTCCAATGAAAATCTACAATTTACTCTTAGTTTTTCCTTCTCCTCTTCGGCTAGTAATAAGTTACATTTCTCTTCTATTAAAGAATTTTGTACTACATTAATTCTATCTTCAGCTATTTTTATAGCTTCCCTTAGTTTTTCGTTCTCCTCATGGGTTGATTCTAAATCTATTTCCATCTGTTTATATACTGGATTACTCTCTTCCGACAATTTATGTAACGCAATTATTTTTCTAGAAAAAATGCATTCGTTATTAAGTTTCATTATATTGTCACAGTTTTCTCTCGTGATATGTAGTTTATATGTTCCACAATTTACAATTAACCTGAAAACAGCTAAAACCTTTGTAAACACTCCAGTATGCGTCGCTGAATTGTTAATATAAGATAGCTTTTCTCTGAAAGATAAAGCTGAAATATCGATAGAATTGTTCATAGGTGTTTCTCCTGAATCCGTGAACCCATCACTGATTATTAATATCCTTTTAGGCCCTGTTTTTAAAAGCCTGTAAAAAGATAAAGATTATTTATTCAAAAATTCACCTCATTAGATGAGTTTTTAAATGATGATTTTTCATGCTCTAACCCTTGTGATATAGAAGTATCTGTCATTTTATACATTCAAAATCACGAACTCAGGGTGTTATGTATATATATATATATATGTGTATACACACTACATGACACGTTAGACAATCACTTTATAAAAAAATTCACGGGAAATTGGATGATTTAGGTCAGTGGCTGAGACGAAAAGTTTGGGCTCTGTTTTGAAGGATTTTTGCATGCCGATATTTTACCAGAATA
>JAGLCE010000068.1 GCA_023146365.1 Endozoicomonadaceae bacterium | reverse complement strand
TATAATCAGGCGAGACCCGACAGTTTACAGGCTGGCTGGTCACCGAAAATTCCGTATAGCGTGAAAATAGCCTCCATTCCTTCTGAAACAGAATTCTGCCTAACCATTCTGCCTAACCATAGTCTCTAATATGATCACATTATTTCCCGAAAATTAGCGTTATACTATCCGAGGCAACCCCACGCAACAGGCATAATGGTCGTTAGCGATACCTGTTCGTCAAAACGACTGTTACCAGACTACTGATCATGGGAAATTCTGCGTTAATGACTATCTCGGATACTGCACAACGCTTCCTTTTCGAAAACATCGATGTTCGCGGCGAGCGTGTCGAACTCAACAGCAGCCTTCAATCGGCATTCGAGCCTCACGCCTACCCAATCGCCATTCGTCGCCTGCTGGGTGAAATGGCCGCCGCCGCAGTGCTACTAAGCACGACCCTGAAATTCGATGGATCCATGAGCTTGCAAGCTCGCTCCAACGGCTCGGTATCTGTACTAATGGTCGAGTGCACGAATCAGCGCACCTTTCGCTCCATCGCCCATTGGAAAGAAGAGCCTGCGGATAATGCTGATTTTCAGATGCTACTGTCTGACGGCCAACTGGTCATCACAATTGATCCCGTCCAAGGCAAGCGACATCAAGGCATCGTACCGCTGAAAAGCCCAACACTTGCCAACTGTTTTACCAATTATTTTCAACAGTCCGAACAGCTTCTGACCAACATCTGGCTGGCATCCGACGGTCAATGTGCCAGTGGATTTTTATTACAGGCGCTACCGGCCAATATTGAGAATGATGAAACGCTTCGCGAAGAGCACTGGAACTACCTGACCACGCTAACTCAAACCATGACGGATGAAGAATTACTCACTATAGATACTAAAACCATGCTGTATCGACTCTTTCACGAAGAAGATATTCGCCTGTTTGATGCCGAACCCGTCAGTTATCGCTGCACCTGCTCACGTGAACGCACCGCGATAGCCCTGCAGACCGTTGACCCGCAAGAACTCAATGATATATTAGTAGAACAGGGCGCAGTCAACATGGACTGTCAGTTCTGCAATACTCGCTATAGCTTCTCAGCCGAAGATGTCGCAGCATTGCTTGCATCGACACAAAACCATGCTAAAACACTGCATTGATTCTTGGATTTCACGAAAACTCACCCTGCAAGTGAAATACTCACAGATGTGTATTTTACCTCTTAAGCCCTATACTTTCTGGGGGTTAAGGTAATTATTTCTGTTTTAAAGTCACGGATTCAGGTTATTGTGGAAATCTAAGACCTAGGATTCCATAAAGCGAAATCATTAACAGACCATTAAAGGATGAACGACATCGGTCATTAACTGCCGTATAATTCCTTTTTTATTTCAGATCTAGTCAATAGAGCACCCCATGGATAGCATCTTTCAGCGCATCGCTGCAGAGTTGAATGTACGACCACAACAAGTCACCGCTACGGTTAAGCTACTGGATGAAGGAGCCACGGTTCCGTTTATCGCCCGTTACCGAAAAGAGATCACCGGTGCACTGGATGATACCCAGCTGCGAAACCTAGAGGAGCGTCTTCACTATCTGCGAGACATGGAAGAGCGCCGCAACACCATTCTAACCAGCATCCGTGAACAGGAAAAACTTACCCCAGAACTGGAAAAATCGATCCTGGAAGCTGATACCAAAACCCGTTTGGAAGATTTGTACCTACCTTACAAACCCAAGCGTCGCACCAAAGCTCAGATCGCCCGCGAAGCTGGCCTTGAACCGCTGGCCGACGATCTGCTAGCCGATCCGACACTTGACCCAGAACAAGAAGCGATCCAATTTATTAATGCCGAAAACAACGTTGCTGATACCAAAGCAGCGCTGGACGGTGCCAAATATATTCTCATGGAAAAATTCAGTGAGGATGCCGAACTACTCGGCTCACTGCGAAAATTCTTGTGGGAGGAAGGTCGTATGAGTAGCTGCGCCATCGCTGGCAAAGAACAGGCAGGTGAAAAGTTCCGTGACTACTTTGAGCATAACGAACCGATCAGCAAAGTGCCGTCACACCGAGCACTCGCCATTTTCCGCGGTCGCAACGAAGGCTTTCTACAAGCCTCTATTACGATAGAAGGCACTGAAGACCGAACTCAGGCCCACCCATGTGAAGGCATGGTTGCTCGTTGCTGGCAGATCAAAAATGAGAACCGTGCTGCCGACAAATGGCTACACGAAGTCGTGCGCTGGACCTGGCGAGTCAAACTGCTTCCCCACATAGAAACGGAATTAATGACTCGGGTTCGTGAATCAGCAGAAAAAGAAGCGATCAAAGTCTTCTCCAAAAACATGCATGATCTACTTCTGGCAGCGCCAGCAGGTCCCCGTATCACCTTGGGACTGGATCCAGGTCTGCGTACCGGTGTCAAGGTTGCTGTTGTCGACTCGACTGGTAAATTGTTAGATCACACCACTATATTTCCTCACGTCCCTCAAAATCGCTGGAATGACTCTCTGGCGGCCATCGCCAAACTCACCCTGAAACATAACGTTGAATTGATCGCCATCGGTAATGGCACCGCATCCCGTGAGACAGACCGTTTTGCTGCAGAATTGATCAAACAGTTCCCCAAACTCAATTTATCCAAAGTAGTGGTCAGTGAATCAGGAGCATCAATCTATTCAGCTTCCGAAACAGCCGCTAAAGAATTTCCGGATCTGGATGTTACTTTCCGTGGCGCAGTATCCATTGCCCGACGCTTGCAGGATCCGCTAGCAGAACTGGTCAAGATTGACCCTAAGGCTATCGGTGTTGGCCAATACCAGCACGATGTCAATCAGACGTTGCTGGCTCGCTCGCTCGATGGTGTCGTAGAAGACTGTGTCAACGCTGTCGGTGTTGACGTCAACATGGCATCTGGCGCACTGCTGACTCGTGTTGCCGGTCTCAACACGACCATTGCCAACAACATTGTCGAATATCGTAACCAAAACGGTGCATTCCTCGGTAGAGATCAGCTGAAAGCCGTACCACGCCTGGGCGACAAGACATTTGAACAATGCGCTGGCTTTCTGCGCATCATGAATGGTGATAATCCGCTGGACTCTTCTGCAGTACATCCGGAAACGTATCCGGTCGTGCAAGCCATTGCCGCTCGCTGCGAGCGTGATCTGCGCAGTCTAATCGGCGACACCGCATTCCTAAGATCACTCAACGCTGCCGACTACACCAGTGAACTCTTCGGTATTCCCACAGTGACGGATATCATCAGCGAGCTGGACAAGCCAGGTCGGGATCCGCGCCCAGAGTTCAAGACCGCAATGTTCCAGGAGGGTGTTGAGGATATGAAAGACCTCAAACTCAACATGGAGCTGGAAGGCGTGGTGACCAACGTCACTAACTTCGGCGCATTCGTAGATATTGGCATCCACCAAGATGGTCTGGTACATATTTCCGCCCTCTCCAACACCTTCATTAAGGATCCGCGCGAAGTGGTCAAGGCCGGTGATGTGGTTCGAGTCAAAGTGATGGGAGTCGATATTCCGCGCCGTCGAATCGCTCTGTCGATGCGGATGTCCGACATCGCTGAAAGCCAGTCTGACAATCATCAAAAACCGCGAGCGAAACACACCAAGCCTCCCTCCAGTCAGGCAGAACGTTCTCAAAATAAACAGCAAAAAACCAACGATAGCGGCACCTTTGCCAATCTGTTTGCCAACGCCAAAAAATTGCGCCGTTAAGCACTCGCTGGAGAGTGGGAAAATAACGTTCCATTACTTTCAACTCAAAACATTACTTGTTGAATATCTCTGGTCAGTGCGAAAATACAGTGGGAAGATGCAAAGTGAATAACAGCATTACAATAGTGGCTGGCACTTTCAAACTGACGTAAAACAGAATGAACAGCCTACAGGGCGCTGGTTACACTGGCTTGAGCACAGCCAGTAACGATCAATCTCGCTACGCAAAGGTCATTAAAAGGTCATTAATTGTCCCAGATATTCACACGCCGCATGCAGGCGCTCCAAAAGGCTGAACATCACAACTGCCTACGCCAGATCCTTCATGGTATCGAAAAAGAAGGCCTGCGCGTAACGCCTGACAACCGTCTGTCTCAGACCCCGCACCCGAAAAGTGTCGGCGCAACCTTGACACACCCCTATATTACGACCGATTATTCCGAAGCTCTGCTGGAATTCATCACACCGACCTATCAAGACATTGGCTCCACACTGAACTTTCTCGAAGAACTGCACAGTTTCACGCTGAAACAGATTGACCCCACTGAAAGCCTCTGGGGCTCCAGCATGCCGCCCATCCTTGAAGGCGATGACCAGATTCCGATTGCTTGGTACGGTACTTCTCATAGAGGGAAGATGAAGTCTGTCTATCGTCTGGGGCTGGCTCATCGCTATGGCAAAGCCATGCAAGTCATCGCCGGAATTCACTACAACTTCTCACTGCCTGACACCTTCTGGTCACTGCTTCACTCTCTGGAGAATAGCGAGGATGAACTGATCGACTGGCAGTCGAAAGGCTATTTTGCACTGATTCGTAATTTCCGCCGATACGCTTGGCTGTTGATGTATCTGTTCGGTGCATCGCCAGCTATGGATCAATGCTTTCTGGAGAGCCAGCCCCACTGCGCCCTGCCACTAGAATCCATCGGCGACACTACACGTATTATGTCATGGGCCACCTCACTGCGGATGAGTGATCTGGGTTACACCAGCAACGCCCAGTCATCCTTGAATATCAGCTACGACAATCTAACTGAGTATACGAAAAATCTATACCTAGCCATTCATACCCCCTATGCCGACTATGAAAAAATAGGTCTCAAAAAAGAGGGTGAATATCGACAGTTAAGCACTAATTTGCTCCAGATTGAAAATGAATACTATAGCGCGATTCGACCTAAGCGTGTCGCACGCTCCGGCGAGAAACCCATCACGGCCCTGCGTGAACGTGGCGTTGAGTATGTCGAAATCCGCTGCCTTGATCTGAACCCACTCCTTCCACTCGGTATTAATGCCGTTCAGTCACGCTTCTTAGATATCTTTCTCATTTACTGCGCCTTGGAAGAGAGCCCTACTATTGAAAACGCTGAAAGTGAGGCTATTGCTCGCAACTTCGAAAAAACCGTTAATGAAGGACGTCGTCCCGGCTTAATGCTGGAAAATCATGATCAGGCAATATCCATGACCCAATGGGGGCTGACGCTTATTGATCAAATGAAACCCGTCGCAGCGCTCTTGGATAGCATCCACGCCACCGATGACTTCTCCGTCAGCCTGCACCAACAACGACACACACTCAACGACAGTCAACGAACACCGTCCGCCCAAGTGCTGCAAACCTTAACCAAGCATAACAATAGTTTTATCGATATGGCACAAGTGCTGTCCAGCACTCACTCGGATTACTTCAGAGCTATCCCTTGCAACGATTCCAAAATGAACTACTTTTCAGAACTCGCCAGCCAATCCATTCGAGACCAGCAGGCGATAGAAGACGCCGACACGGTAAACTTCGACTCCTTCCTAGCACAATACTTCGCTGACGAAACAGATCGATAGTCACCATCCAACATCCAAACAAAAAGATAACGAGGCTCAACATGCAGATTCCCAAATCACGCTACCTCTACATTTTGGCCTTTCTTGCAGTGGTCGGACTACTTATCACTGCGATGATCTTTGAATATGTCATGATGCTAGAACCCTGTCCGCTCTGTATTACTCAGCGCATTACTTTTATAATCCTTGGCCTGATTGCGCTCGCTGCCGCCATTCATAACCCAACAGGACGAAGCCTCCGTAGCTATGGCATTTTAATGATTGTCTTTGCCGTCGTTGGTGTAGGCCTCGCCACCCGACAGCTATACCTACAGGGGCTTCCGCCAGAACATGCGCCAGCCTGCATGCCCGGCATAGAGTACCTTGTCGATATATTACCGATGAATGAGCTGATCAATATTATGTTCAAAGGTACCGGTGACTGCGCCAAAGTACAGTGGCACTTTCTTGGACTAACCATTCCAGGATGGACTCTCATCACTTTTATCGGCTATGGCATTTTTGGCGTACTAGAGTTGATTCGTAAGCAGGATGTTGCACACTAAATGATCAAAGGCCTATTTATTATTTTGCTTTTCCAGCTCTTGGGCGAGGCAATTCAGCATCTTACTGGTATGCTGGTACCAAGTTCTATCATAGGTATGATACTGTTATTTCTGGCACTTCCCTTGTTTAACAGCCTGTCAAATGATTTGACAAATGCCAGTCATCAACTGATCCAACATATGTCGTTGCTGCTGATACCTTCGGTGAGCGGCTTTATTTTTTATCTGCTCCATAACCAGAATCAAACACTTCCCATTCTGACCGTTGCCTCACTGGGTACCGTCGTTGTGATTGTGGTCACCGCACTGGTCATGAACCAGCTGGTTCACGGCAGCCATCCAATGAAAGACAGTTTTCCGAAGGATCCTAAGAATGACTCTTAATATGGAGACCGTAAGAGCAGTAGCCTGCACTCCACTATTCGGCCTAACCCTGACCATCGGCAGTTACCTGTTGAGTATCTGGGTGTTTCGCAAGTTCGGCGAGTTTCCATTGCTGAACCCAGTACTGACCGCTGCAATACCCGTCGTCGCTGTCATTTATTACCTACCCATAGACTATAGTAACTACGCAAACAGTACTGAATTACTCTCTCTACTTTTAGGCACAACGACGGTTTCACTGTCCATTCCACTTTACCGTCATTTACCTACGATCCACTCTGAAATACCCGCTATCATCAGCGCATTGCTAGCTGGCTCAACCGTGGCTCCCGCATCTGCTATTGTCATAGCTTGGCTAACCGGTGGCAATAATGAAACATTGTTGTCTGTTGCCCCAAAATCCATCACAACGCCCATTGCCATGGCTGTCTCAGAATGCATAGGAGGGCTAGCATCCATCACGGCGGGCACTGTGATCAGTGTCAGTGTATTTGGTGCCATCGTTACAGCTCCTCTGCTGAGAATGTTACGAATCGATAACCAAGCAGTGCTGGGGTTTACACTGGGACTATCTGCACATGGTTTAGGTACTGCCAAAGCCTTTGAATATAGTCCTATCGCTGGCGCCTTCGCTTGCCTGGGATTAGCACTTACCGGTGCATTGACGTCGATTGCCATGCCACTGATTTACCACACTCTCCTTTGATTATCCGACGCTACTTTCATTACCATGACCATTTATTCTATTTAATCATTGAGACTTATCGATCCTATGAAATATATTGGTGCCCACGTCAGTGCAGCCGGTGGTGTAGAGAATGCACCTCTTAATGCCCATAATATTGGAGCAACAGCCTTTGCCTTCTTTACTAAGAATCAAAGACAGTGGCAAGCAAAACCACTCACAGACAATAACATCCAACTATTCAAGGAGCGCTGTGACCATTATGGTTTTAAGCCGAAACAGATCCTTCCCCACGACAGTTATCTGATAAATCTTGGACATCCGGAACAGGAAGCACTGAAAAAGTCTTGCGCAGCATTCATTGATGAAATGGAGCGCTGTATGCAGCTGGGGCTGGATCGTCTGAACTTCCACCCTGGCAGTCACCTGCGTACTATCGCCATCCCCGACTGCCTTAAACGCATTGCAGAATCTATCAATATTGCACTGGATAAAACCAAGGGCGTCATCGCAGTCATCGAAAATACCGCCGGACAGGGCAGCAACCTTGGATGGCGATTTGAAGAACTCGCTGAAATCATCGAACATATCGAAGACAAAACTCGTGTAGGGGTCTGCCTAGACACCTGTCACACATTTGCCGCAGGCTACGATTTGCGCAGCGATGCAGCCTGCAAAGAAACTTTCAAGCAGTTTGCAAATATCGTCGGATTTGAATACCTGAAAGGTATGCACATTAACGATTCAAAAGGCAGCCTCGGATCACGAAAAGACCGCCACCATAGCCTAGGTCAGGGAGAAATCGGCTGGGATGCTTTTCGATTTATTATGCAGGATAACCGTTTTAATGATATCCCAATGGTGCTGGAAACTATTGATGACTCTATCTGGGCAGAAGAAATTAGCGCGCTGAGAATGCTCGAAAAATCAGATTAAGGGATTTTTAGCGCCACCTCAATTATATAACCCAACGTCTTCTTTCTACATTGAGGTCAGACGCCTTGTCATATGCCTTATTATCAATAATAATACCAGTGACTTCAGATTTACGACAACATTATCTGTCGGATTGTTGGTACCGCCATTTATTCATTCTATAATAGCAACTAAACAGCCATGAAAGGCAACCGTTCCCAACCTGCCAAACAGAAAGGATCGTGTTACCAGAAACAGTCATGGACAATTATCTTCGCCACTTGAGATGAAGCTATGTCTATTGAAAGCCTCGATCAGCTAGAAAGCAAAATCCAGAACGTCGTCGACTCACTTGCCCTGCACAAGATGGAAGCCGAAGAGTTGAGAGAAGCCAATACCAGCCTGAAGGAAGAAAACACCCAGCAAAAGCAGGAGCTGCAGGCGTACTCTGAACGAGTTAACAGCTTGCTCGACAAATTGACTGAAGATGCCTTCTAGAACATCTTCACTACTGACAAAAATGCCATCTTACGGTGGCACTTTTTGTTGTTGCTATTGCAGACTGCTTCAAACCATACCTTCCCGACGAACCAATAAATCGCTCCTCAATATACCAACAACAAACCCTATCAAACTAGGCAACATCCAACCCATCTCGCTGCTTTGCAGTGGCAGATAGGCATAAATTTCCACTATCGGCTTAATGACGGATATGCCCGCAGCACTCAATCCATCAACGATACTAACCATCAACACTGGCACCAAGGTAAAAGCAAACACAACTCTTGGTCGACTCAAGCGATCACGGAACATGCAAAGCACAATCAACACAATTGCCATAGGATAAAGAACCACCAGCGCAGGCCGAGTGATCGCCATCAATTCCGCTAATTCCATATTTGCAATCACAGTACTGATGACAGTAAAGATTACAACATAGCTTCTATAACTCAGCGCTGGCATAATTTCTGAAAAATACTCACCACAGGCAGTCATCAGTCCAACGGATGTGCTGATGCAGGCCAAGCCAATAGTCAGCGCCAGAATAATCATCCCCCAGTCGCCAAACACCGCAGGAATGTAGAGACTCAGTATTTCTGCGCCATTCTCTGCGCCATTCGCTATATTGTAACTGGTTGCACCCAAGTAAGAGAACGCAATATACACTGTAGCCAAACCGATAGCGGCAACGATCGCTGCAACAACGGTATAGCGAGCCAAGTCAGCTCTGTCTTCAACCCCACGCTGACGAAGAGCAGTAACAATGACGATACCAAAAACAAGAGACGCCAAAGCATCCATGGTTTGATAACCCTCCTTGACACCAACAACGAAGGCTGACTCATCCAGATGCATACCCGCACTAGCGATATCCCCTTGAGGATCAACCAATACACCAATAGCAATCGTCAGTAATACCAGCACCAGCAGCGGTGTAATAAACTTGCCGATCGTATCAATTAACTGGCCAGGAAACAGCGACAAAACCATGGAGAGCAAGAAAAATCCGGCACTGTATAAGGCCTGTAGTTCACTACCGTCACTGTTTTCATCCATAAAGGGCAAAACGCCCATTTCATAAGACACAACAGCCGTGCGAGGAGCTGCAAACAAAGGCCCGATCGCCAGATATAGGATAATACCCGTCAACAGAGCTGCCCACTTTGGCAGATCCTGGGTAAAGCATTCAAGTCCACCGCCCATTTTCGCTGCGACTATCAAGCCGAACAAAGGCAGTCCAACACCGGTCAAGAGGAATCCAGCCGTAGCAGGCACAAGCTCCTCACCAGCCAACTGCCCCAGAGAAGGAGGAAGAATTAAGTTACCAGCGCCCAGAAATAGCGCAAACGTCATCAGGCCAATGGCCACTACATCAATAGATTTCAGGCGAGTAGACAAAACGTACCCCCTTTTTGTGGCATTAAGACAACGCACTGCTTATGTCACAAGAGGGATGCAGGAAGGATAAGAAAGCACAAAACCACCAGCCTACTACTCCGAACATAATAGATAGACGGAGCACGGTAACCAGCGCTGTTTGGAGCCTTGGTCATCCCTTGCATACCCAGAACGCCATATCCTGATGCCGATTCGACAAATAATAATATCAGCCAACGAGATACGGCAACGAATCCAACTTTAGATATCCCATATTCCTCACCCCAGCTTCAAGTGTGACTTATACTTACTATTCTCAAGGAAAAACATTTTCTCCCCATTGACAATCTAAACGCCTCAGTCTCTTTCAGATAGAGATACTGGCATTCATTTAGAGACCTGATATTCAACCTTTTCAAGCGTTTCACAAGCCTCTATCCACTCATCTTCCAGCTGCTGTGATTGCTGCTTCAGCTCCATCTGATGTGCCAGAATATCTTTCAGTCGATCCTTTTCTTCATCACTATAAAGCGATGGATCATGCAATGACTGCTCAACCCCATCGAGCATGCTCTGACACTTATCCAGTGCTTTCTCCAGCTTTTCAATCCGCTGCCGGTAGGGCCTCAGCTTCACTCGCAAAGCCGCTTCCATTCGCTTTTGCTCTTTACGGTTTCGCGCTGACGTATTTGGGTCAGAATGACCCATCTCTCCAGCGCTTCGCACATTGGCATCACGACGCTGCTGTGCCAGCCAAACCGTATAAGCATCCAGGTCATCTGGAAATGGCTGGTATTCACCATCGCTAACCAGATACAGTTCATCCGCTGTATTGCGTAACAAGTTACGGTCATGGGATATCAGCACCATTGCACCGCTGTACCCCTGCAGCGCCATCGTCAGCGCATGACGCATTTCAAGATCAAGATGATTAGTTGGCTCATCCAGTAACAGCAGGTTAGGCTTCTGCCAAGCAACGATAGCCAAGGCAAGCCGAGCCTGCTCACCACCAGAAAAATCTTTTACCACTTCAAGCGCCTTATTACCACGAAAGCCAAAACCACCAAGAAAATCTCGAATCTCCTGCTCTCTGGCTGTTTTTGTTAAGCGCTGAATATGCAAAATCGGTGTTACCTCAAGATCCAGACTTTCAAGCTGATGCTGTGAAAAATAACCAATATTAAGATGCTCACCCTCAACTCGCTCACCGGACAGAAGAGGCAGCTGTCCGGCCAATGTTTTCATCAACGTTGATTTACCTGCACCATTGGGACCCAGCAATCCGATACAGCTACCAGGATGCAAGCTGATGCTGACATCTTTTACAATCGGCACCTCGCTATAGCCCATATCTCCCTTTCGTATGATAAGAAGCGGATCTGAAAAACGCTCTGGCTCTGACAAAGTAAAAGTGAAGGGTGAATCAACATGGGCTGGTGCAATCTCTTCTAGGCGACCCAAAGCTTTCAGGCGACTCTGTGCCTGTTTCGCTTTCGTAGCCTTTGCACGAAAACGACGGATGAAATCTTCCAGATGCGCTTTTTGCTTCTGCTGTTTCTCGAAACTGGATTGCTGTAATGCCAGCCGTTCTGCACGAGTTCGCTCAAAAGCGGTGTAGTTACCTCGATAAAGTGTTAAGGCCTGCCGCTCAATATGAGCAATTTGCTCAACGACTCCATCAAGAAAATCACGATCATGGGATATCAACAGCAGCATACCCGAATATTGCTTCAACCAGCTTTCCAGCCAGATAATCGCATCCATATCCAGGTGGTTGGTAGGCTCATCCAGTAACAACAGATCCGAAGGACACATCAACGTTTGCGCCAGATTCAGGCGAACGCGCCAACCACCGGAAAAAGAACGCACACTGAATAGCAGTTGATTCTGACTAAAGCCCAATCCATGCAGCAGCTGCTCTGCTCTGGATTTTGCCGAATAACCATGATGGTTCTCCAGCTCTGCATGATAGATCGCCAATGCATTATCATCATTGCGAGCTTCTGCGTCTGCCGTTGCCTGCTGAATACGGCGTAGCTCCCAATCGCCATCAAGCACATATTCCACCGCAGGACGGTCAAGAGCCAACACTTCTTGAGCCATATGGGCTATTCTGAGTTTTTTAGGAATATCCACATCGCCAACATCGGCTGAGACATCTCCATTAATCAGGGCGAACAGGGTCGATTTTCCGCAGCCATTGGCACCGGTTAGCCCTATTTTCTGGCCTTGATGGATAACGAAACTGGCATCATCAATAAGACGTTTTCCGCCCCGCATAAGACTGATTTTCTGTAATCTGATCATGATGCGTATTCTATGCTAAGGCGGTCATAAAACCATATCGATAATATTCACAATTCTTCGTCAGTCTCGCCATATCACAAGCTAACATACTCGTCTCATTCATCTCATTCATCTCATT
>JAGLCE010000067.1 GCA_023146365.1 Endozoicomonadaceae bacterium | reverse complement strand
ATAATCAGGCGAGACCCGACACTTATACTACCTTTCAGGTTCTCTATTGAACTTGAATTAATGCAAACGAACGCTTTTTCGGATCTGAATATGTCGTTTTTTTTCAGCAGTTGGCTTTTCAAGTTATCCAATTCAGAGGTAGAAACATCCTCTCTGGTGAACGTGGTATTATTAGAAAACATAACCCATTGTCGGTTGGCTTCAAATCCGCCTGCTCGTAGTGCCGTTGCTATCGATTCTTTAAAGTCAGCATTGTCCCATGGAGCGTTTTTTAACACCAGATGAGTATCATCGCCAAGATGAGCCAATGCACCTTCAGAAAAAATAAACTCTCCCTGTTCATTAAACGTAATACCGCCAAACAGCAAGAAATGCCACTCATCGGAAACGGAACAATCAATGATCTTGTGAAACTTTCTGGTCGAAATTTTTTTTGTTGTTTGTTGAGACAGCAATGCTTCATCGGTTATCGAATTCGGGAAACTATCTGCTTCTGGAATCGCTTTTTTGGTCATTTGTCCCAACCTGCGCCACAAATCTGGATTCGTTATCTGTTTTCCATACAGCATCGCTTTGTTGACTAGGAATACCCGTTTAACGTGATCGCCCAATGGCTTATCATTAAACTTTGGTTCGACCTGAATCATCTCATTAAAGCTGGCGATCTCACTAGGTATCATGTTCGTCAGGTCAAAAATAAGCGTGAGAGGCTCATCAATAAACAGCCGACCTTCCCTTGTACGTAATCGACCATTTTCTAGCCAAACCTGTTGAATAAGATCGTGTTTTTCAAGCTCTTCCAGAGAACGAATACAGAACAAAGGAGAGCGATCACTACTTAATTGATCAATAATACGCTGTTTGGATAACGTATCATTAGCGAAATAGAACTCGCCTGCACTTTTGCTCTTTCGTTCGTCGGATATGACAGATAAGCTTTCTATTCCACTGTCAAACGAATTCTCCAAAGAAGCAGAGGATCTTTGATCCAAGGTATCATTTGAAACTTTTTTTTGTTCTGGTGATTTCGTTTTATTGTCTTGGGAATTTTTATACGTTACTTTTCTATGAAAACACTGACTTTCTTCCTCGGTGCTACTTGCTTCATCCTTTTCATCCTTCTTATAGTTATAAGAATTCGATGATTTTTCGTTGACAGCGGAATGATTGTTCATGAACTGAATTATCCATTACATTGAGTGATTGATTACTAACCCTACCCTTGGACTTGGACTTAGACAGATCATCATACAAATGGTTCCTATGGCGCTCAATATTATAGAGATACACCATCATGGATGACGCCTGCATCACGATTCATCAATTCACTCCTCTGATAGTTAAACAAACCATGTTTTATTGCTGATACAAATTAGGCAGATTGAGACGCAACGCTGCAAAGTCGGATATATGACTCATGATAATCAACAATCCATAATTCCCGCGAGGCTTTTTCCTCGCCTTTTTCTGCGTCTCTCGCTTATCCATTTTATGCTGGTATTCAGCTTGCTCCCGCTCAAAGCACTCCTAGGCGAGATCTTTCGCTGCTGCCAAACCCTTCAAGCGTTCTTTGCATCGTGCTATCTCCTCGGGAATATTCATGCCTTCGTTCACGGGTGCTTGATCGGCTGTTTCAGCCTGTACGGTGAGAGCCTTCACTTCATTTCTAAACCTTTTCAGCGTGGCCGTAAGACAGCGCATTGTGCTTGCTGGCATTGGCCTTTATTTTAGTGCCATCCAAAGAGATTCTCCCCAGCTTCAATAGCTTCATCTCACATGCCAGAATCAGTACTTGAACAAATAGACCTTCCAATTGCGGCAGAAAACGACGACGAAATGTGGCTAGAGTGTCGTGGACAGGTGATTCTCAATCTTCTCAAACTGGATACTTCTGTTAAGGCAGGTATCAAGAACAAACGAAAAAATTGTGGGTGGTGCGAAAACTACATGATGAAAGTGCTTGGACTGATTAATATATGATCATGTTTTTTTCCTGCGGAGTGTCTTGCCCCATTTGGCCGCATTTTTATCTATTTTTCGATCAGCAAATGTGGTCATAGCTTAATAAATACGGTTGAAAATATGGCGCATAAAATGAACTAAATGAACTTTTACCTTAATAATCAGTACGTTGCTAGTTGTTCATGGTCGACTACTAACTAAATAATGTGTTATTTTTTTTATTGAATTATATGAAACTTTGTTCATTGTTAAAAGGCTAATTTAATAATAAGCATATAAATCTAACTTAATAATAAGCATATAAAAGAGGAAGCTATAGTATGCAAACAATGAATACAGTACCTGTCGAAATTCCGTTACAAAATTCCATTACATAGGTTAACTTCGTCGAGCCAGTAAATTGTAAATAATACTGAACCAGTATTGTTTGGGTCTAGGTATACTGAAAGCATAGATGGGCAACTACAAAAGCTGGTGGAGGTTAGGACTCGAGATGTTAAGATCTATGAAAGGGGAACGGTTAAATCAAACATACTGAGTGCAGTCGGCATTGCCATTAAGCTTCTTTCTTATGTCGCTAGTGTGGCATACGTAGCAAGTCCGTTTATGATTATTGCGAGAGTGCTTGCAGTAGTAACTGCGGGAGCTTCTGTGCCTTTAACAGTACGAGTAATTGGACTAGTTGTGGCCTGACAGCGGTATTTTGTGTAGCCAAAGAGACTTATCAACCAAACTCGCTGTGGATATCGAATCCTAGAAAAAACCGAAAAGACTCTGTCGATGAGGATAATTTATATGACTTAGAAATACTTGTCAACAGACAATTTATTTATAATAAAGTATCTACATCAGACAGCAATTATTATTTTTTTTTGGCTTTGCTGAATTTGAAACAGTTAGAGGAGCGTGTTGGTGAAAATTCCGTATTAGCAGAGCGTATAGAAGAACTATATCTTAAAATGCAAAAAGTCATTGTTTCAAAGGATAGCAGGGTAACTGAGGCGACGTTATATGAATGGGCTAAAAACCTTAATAAAAGCACAGAGGAAGTTCGTCAGTGTCAGCTAAATGCTTATGAGCGACAAAAGCGTGACATAGCATCAATGCCCGTCTTCTTCTTAACAGGTTGATATGTAAGGCATGTAGCGCCTATATCTTTTTCTGACTCGCACACTTTTGAGCTGGGTTCTGGTGTCTGATGAGCCTTGCCCACTTGGTGTATAGTCTTAGCCCTTGCTGTTGTCACCAGTGCGGTATAAGACGCGGGAATTGATGGTGAATCACTTTTATCGTTGTTTCATTTCAGCAAGCTAGGGGCTGTTGAGATTTCATAAATTCTTGAAAAAAGTCTGCAAATCCGCAGTATTACAGTTCCTATACCTGCGCTACTACGGATTTTCAATGCCTCATTTTATGCTCACTGATGAGTACTGGTCGAAGCTGTCGACTATTTTCAGCCAGATCAAGATATACAACAAATCCAATCTACGTCTTGTAGTTGAGGGAATGCTTTATCGTATTCGTGTTGGATGTCCGTGGCGGGATCTTCCGGCTGATCTGCCCACTTGCGCTCTGCGCTCGACATAAAGCCGTGAAGACAGTCTTGTCTCCACTCATTTACTTGCTCAGGATAAAGGCCTTTTTCTCGGCAGTATTTGCCCAGCTCAGATTCTGAGAGAGGCATAGTTTCCGCCACGACTGCGAGTTTTGCTTCTGCCGACCAATCATCCAGCGACGTTGTATTTCCTGGCACAGGCTGACCTTGTTGCCTCAATTTGTTGCGCCAATTATACAAGGTTGCGTAACTTATACCCTTCTGCCGCACCAGCGACGCAAGGGTCATATTGGAAATGGACGATTACACAATCATGAGTGGAGGAATAAAGTTTTTCGGAAAGCGTTTTATCTGACATTCATTAAGGTTAATTTTGGCACTGAGTTGGTTAAGGTAAAGGAATTCGGGTAGTTTTTCCAGACTGGTACAACGAAAAAAATCAATATCTCCAGTTACACGGAGCTCTATGGGTAGATCTGTCAAATAGATACAATTAGAAAGATCAAGGTTTCCAATCACCGTGAGATATTTGGGTAATCTTGTCAGAGATGTCTTATCGGTATATATAACATTTCCTCGTACTATGTAATGAAAATTAGTTGAATAATCGTTACTTTCAAGTAGTTTTTTAAATGAGTCCGCAGAAATAACTAGCTGTTTTTTAACTTTCAGGCTTGGTAATATTTCTGTTTCATGGCTTTGATCGTCAACATCATTACTCTTAGTACTAGGCTGCTGTACTTTAATGCTCCATTCATCCATCTGTTTTTTATATTCTTTAGCAAAAACAGTGTCATGATACTTATCGTACATTGCTATTATTTCAAATTCTTTGACTTGGTATTTTTTAAATGCTACACATATTAATACTTTTGCACACTTTAATAAATTTGTTATCGTAAATTCGCCGTCCGACTTATTTTTATTCCAAACGTATGAGACTGCTGCCTGCATCGAAAAAGTAATCATTTTATTTTCCATATTACACCTAAAAAAAATAAATTAAACCCTGTATCCTTATCACATAACGACTGAATTTCGCAATGTTCGATGCCTAGCGAATATTGAAACTCCTCACACACCTATAGCACATCAATCGATACATTTTTATCACGGAAAAAATAAAACCCGCTCATTTATTTGGACAATAATTATTAAAAAAGGTTTCTTATTTCATATAATAATAGTGATAAGAATTAAATAATCTTATTATTAACAGCGCTGTCTATCTTACTTGTTTGGTGATCTGTTGGATATTGCTAATCGCTGTTTACCGACGGAACAGGTCATTTCTTTAATCTTGTGACACTCACTAGAAAAAATGATGCGCATTTGGCCTGCATTCAAGACTGCCTCAACGGTTATTTTAGTGAGCTGGACACACTTAGGTCATAAGGGATATTAATATCTTTGATTAGTTAAAATTAAAGCGCTAGCGCTTTAACCTTTTCAGTGTTTATTGGTATATATAAGGTGACCAAGCAGGCTCACGAACATCCCCTTCCTTGGACGGCAGACGATAACTTATCTGTCCATCAACGGAAACAATACCCAATACCCCCTTCTGACCCTCCTTACCAGCATAAATCAGCATTTTCCCATTCGGCGACACGGCAGGAGAGTCCACGAACAGCATCGAGGTCAACTTTGTTATTCGGCCACTATCAATGCTCATCACAGCGATCGTGTAATCGGACGAATTTTCACCTTTATGCACCATCGCAATGGATTTACCATCCGGAAACACCTCAGCCCTGGCATTGAAGCGTCCCTCAAAGGTCATTCTGCTCGCATCACCACCAGCCATCGGAACCTGATAAATCTGGGCAGAACCTCCACGGTTCGAGGTAAACACAATACTCTTACCATCCGGCATCCAAGCGGGCTCATTATCGATGGCGAAGTGATGGGTCACCTGTGTTAACTCTTTAGTGGCAACATCCAGAGTATAGATATTCGGGTTCCCCAAGCGAGACAGCACCAGCGCCAACTTCTTATCGTCAGGCGACCAGACCGGCGCATTGTTCATTCCTTGGAAATTGGTCATCTGTTGCCTCTTTCCCGTAGCTAGGTTCTGCACGTAGATGGCCGGACGATCGGGCGCAAACGAAACATACGCAATTTTTTTGCCATCATGCGACCAACTGGGCGCCAGAATGGGCTCCCGAGAACGCAACACTGTGATGGCACGAAAACCATCCATGTCGGCATACACGAGCTGATAATCGGTACGCGCCACAGAGTAACGATTAGCAATAACATAAAGAATTTTGGTAGAAAAGACACCCGGAATACCGGTAATTTTCTCATAGATCGCATCACTAATACGGTGTGCCACAGAGCGCAATAGAGCCTGCGAACCGGTTACCTCACCACTAGTCACCGATATCTTACGTACGACATCCAACAACTGATAATTAATCTGATATTGATCATCGCCCAGTATGACTACCTGACCTATCAGCAAGTACGTCGCACCCAGCATATTCCAGTCATTGAAAAAGACCTCCTCCACATTGGATGGCAGGCTCAGGAAGTGATCTCGATCTATCGGCTTAAACTGCCCACTCAGTCTCAGATCATCCGTGATAATGCCGGCAACATTCTCCGGCAGAATGCCTTTACCATCCCAAGCGAAGGGCACCACTGCCACAGGCACCGCCTGATCATTACCCTGCGTGATCTCAATGGTTAAATCAGCTTGTGCCTGCTGAAGGCACAACATCATTATGAGTACGACCTGAAATACGCTAGAACACAACGATTTTATCACTACTGTAACCATTCTCATTCCAACAAATCCTGAGGATCAAAATAAAAATTAAATTCCCGGAAATGACGTTCAAATAACCGGTTTTCCATCTCGCTCAGCTCCGTGAACGGAGCAGCCTTCTCTACTGCGCGGATCGCCGAATCATCAAAGATCAAGTGACCGCTGCTCTTTAATATATTAATACTGACCATTTCACCCGTTGGAGTCAGCTTCACTCGAAGTTTAACCGTCATTCCCTGACGTGCACTCGGAGGTCGACTCCAGTTCTGCCTCACCAGCTGTTCGATGATCGCTACATAACTATTCACAACGCTGGCATCAGCCTCCAATTGCTCAGCCAACCGCTGCCGCTCCATCTGTTCTCGCTCAATATTCGCCAGCATCTCCTTCTCTTGCAAACGCTGCGCCTCTTCACGCCTGCGCTTAATCATTGCTTGATCCGCCACCCGCTCCGCCTCACGACGCTGCTGTTCAACCAACGCGCGCTGTCGGTCAAGATCTGTGTTGACGGGCGTGACGGGCGTGACGGGCTCTTTTTTCTCTGGCGGTTTAAGCAGCTTTTTCTTTTCCGCTTTTTCCGCTTTTTCCGCCTTTTCCGGCTTTTTAACGGGTATCTTCTGAGGCTTCACAACCGGTTTTTTGGCCAACTTCGATCTGACCTCAGACGTTAGCCCATAGACCTTCGCCATAACATGCGACGGAACCGGTTTAATCCGCTCTTCCGTCTGCCACCACGCAACGATCAACAGGCTCAGCACCAGCAAACCATGTAAGCACAACGAAATCAGAACCGGGATTGTATAACCATCACTCCCCCCAAAATTACGGAGTTTTGATAGAACATTCACGGTATCAATTCAGCTCCCGTGGATCAGTCATAAGCCCCACATCATAGACACCTGCATCCTGCAGGCTGACCATGGCCGCCACGATCTTACCGTAATTGACACGTTCATCGCCCTCAATCAGCACCATGGTATTAGGCTGTGCACCTTTGATCTTGGCCACATGCTGACTGATCACTTTCAGCGACTGCGCTGACTGCTCAGCGGACTCCAGATTCAGATAGTAACTGCCATCCGCCTTGACCGAAACAATCAAGGGAACTTTCCCCTTGGGCACCTTGATAGGTGTACTATTAGCTTTTGGCAACTGCACCTTAATACCCTGCGACATCATGGGCGTCGCCACCATAAAAGCCACAAGCATGACCATCATGATGTCGATAAACGGTACCATGTTAATCTCGGACATCGGCTTACGCCGTGTGCGAAGTTTCATGACGTGGCATCCTCTTTATGAGCATGTACTTTAAGATGCAGGATACTGGAAAACTCATCGGCAAAGGTCTCATATCCGGTCAGTAGCTGATCCACTTTGGAAGACAACCGATTATAGGCAACCACCGCCGGTATCGCAGCCACCAGACCCACGGCCGTCGTGACAAGAGCTTCGGCAATACCGGGCGCAACCGCAGCCAGTGTGGCCTGATGGACATTGGCCAGACCACGGAATGAGTTCATAACACCCACGACAGTACCAAACAGACCCACATAGGGCCCCGTAGAACCGACCGTCGCCAAAAATGAAAGATTAGTCTCCAAATGCTCCTGTTCCTTGGATAAAGCGACACGCATCACACGCTGAACCCCCTCCATCGTCGCACGAGGATCAATGAACTGTCCTCGCAAACGGGTAAACTCACGAAAGCCACTCATAAAGATACGCTCTGTACCATTATCACAATCAGGATCATCATACACCTCACGGTACAATTGACTCAGATCCATGCCAGACCAAAACCGATCTTCAAACAGACGCACCGCCTGACGGGTATTACGAATAAGAATGGCACTCTGAACAATAAACACCCAGCTCAGGATGGAGGCTCCGATCAGTGTTAGCATCACCAGCTGAACCACCCAGCCAGCATTCCATATCAGCGCCCACATTGAAATACTTTCTGTCACAATCAACCCTCAGGAACCACTCGGCTATCCAGATATTGCTTGTAGGCATCTGGCAACGCCACTGGCTTCATACTGCTAAAATCAACACAAGCGATAGTGAAACAACCCGAACAGAGAATCTGTCCATCCAGGCAGGCAGACTGCTCGAACACCAAACTCGCTCTGCCCACCTTAACCACCGACACCGTTACATCAATCTGATCATCAAGCCTTGCTGGGAGACGGTACTTCACTTGAGCATCTCGCACAACAAAGATGATCTCCTGCTCAAGTAATGCCTGCTGCCCAAAACCCACACTGCGGAACATATCGGTACGTGCACGCTCCATGAATTTCAGATAATTGGCATGATAAACAACACCTCCAGCATCCGTATCTTCGTAGAAGATGCGAACAGGCAGAGAAAAATCGACTGCTCTTCCTGACATTTCGTTTACCAAAACTATTCACTGGTCAGCGATGCTTATATCACAAAATCCTAATTTTTTCTATCATAATACGACCAGTGACCTTAGTGTATATACTCAGGCGAGACCCGACAGATAAGCATTATGAATATTAAAGCACTAGAAG
>JAGLCE010000066.1 GCA_023146365.1 Endozoicomonadaceae bacterium | reverse complement strand
TAAAGACCGCTGGCTACCCGATTTAGGCCTATAGCTTGTGGCATTTATAAATATCATTAGCCGTCACAGTCTCTCCCTCTGAAGTTGAAGAAAAATCATAGAAGAACCCCGTCCCATCAGGTTTTATAATAAATGTATAATTAGAACCATTTGAACCTGTGCCCCAGTCCCAGCGATGGTTTATGCCCTTGCGTTTATAATTCGTGAACTCACCTGAATGGCTGCCGTCATATAAAATGAAGCCTAGCGAGTTTAAATCTTGATTGGTAAACAAACCAACCTCAACCAATGTACCAGTGTTATCCGCATAATTATTACATTGCCATGAAGTAAATTTACCTAAGCTAGCTTCACTATAGGTTTCACCTTTCAATATTATTGATCGAGGCCCTGACTGTGTTGAAGAAGGCGTCGTCGTTACACACGAAGCCAAGAATAGAATTGTCAATAAAATAACAATACTTGTTGTAATCCGATTCATATTTACTCTCATAATTATGGGGCCTAATAGTTGCTTATACGTACGTCCTTCGTATAAGCAGTTATCTGTTTTTAAAATATGAATACAGATAAAGGGCTTGCCACATCTGCTCTGCAGCGCATTAAAGCACCATATATAACCTACGCCTTTCACAATTTATCTATTTTTTGCTTAAAAATCTAACTGGGGTATAAGCAACGTTCCCCTTTATATTTAAATATTGTGCAAGTGACTTGACCCATTTTATCCGACTTCCTTTTTCCTCTTAGAAGGCGGGCTGTTAATTGTCTGGTGTTCAACAATAGGAGTTAATCTGCTTGTCGATGAGTATGACTGGTTTTCTAGAGATAGTTGCGTTACGCTGTTTTCGAGCCATTCGTTGCTCATGTATGTCTTTAAATAAACACACTTGGGGTACATTTTTAGATGTTGGCTCCAGGGCCTTTGCTCTTTCCAGTTTGCTGCTTTACCACCACAAAAGTAACAGAAAGTGATATCATTATGACCACTATACACCCAGCCAGCCAATGCCATGCTGTCGCCTGTTTGATTTTTATTGAGGGGCCAATGCAGAAAGCTCTGCTTTCTTGCCTCTAGTGTTTGATAGTATGGGTATTCTATTGATGTCGTAGTGTTATAATCATACTGTTGCTTGTTTTGAGGATTACTGAGTGCTGGTGAGTACGCGGCTTGATTTGGTGTAATATCGCTTATCTCCATGGTAAATATATCCTCATCGGAGGATAAATAAAAACGCTTGGAGGGCAGGACGCTCGTCGCTGTGAGGTTTTCAATATTAGTCTCTGATTGATATTGCGGTCTTGTGACTTCTTGTATATTAGAGCCAACTCTTTCATTTTGATTAGAAATACTTGATGGCTGAACGGATGAAGTATCTTGTTCATTTTTTAGAGAAGGGCAATTTGTCTCATGAAAAAAATCAATCGAGCAGTTAGTGGATGAAAGGTAATCGTTAGTATTTACTTGACTAACGGTTTTATGGCATAGAGTGCAATGTGTCTCATTGTTATTAGTGATAAAGCAGTGATTTTTTATTAAATCCAACATAAACGTTAACAGCTCTCGAACATTTAGCGCTGAAACGATCAGCGAAGAAAATCGACTCTCATGTTGTGATGAAGTAGCTAAACCTCCACACGGAAGATCCTGAGTACTGGTTGCCAAACATTTTTCTCTAATTATATTCACAAATAACATCCTTTTTTGCATTGCATTGCATTGCATTGCATTGAAAAATAAAATTAATCTTCTATACCATAGATAGATTCAAAGTGTGTTGAAAAGTTCAGAAAAAACTCATATTCAATTCGCCGGGGTCTTGGCATAATTGGTCGGCCATGAAAAACCCGTAACGTACTTATTGTTAAGGTAAAAGTTCATCCAGTTGTGCCTGCAGAATAACGGTAGCCTTTCCGCAAGAAAAAGATCCGCTCATTTTGACTTCCTGACCGATGAAGAACTGTCGGCCATGGAACAGGCAGTGAAAGACGGCTATAACCGCCCCGATTAGTCAAGCGTCTGTATGGTATATAGTTTGGTTCCGTAGCGTTTCTGGCTGATGAAAACATCAAATCTGGCTCCACGAATGGTTTCGAGGTCGTTGGCAAAGCGCTGGGCAAACTGCCTCAATGAGTCCATTTCAAACCAGAGGCCAAAATCTCTGGCCACACGCTTGAGCGCCACGAACAGTTCCCGGGATAACACTTCCTTCAGACAGCCGTCCTCTTCGAATTTAATCTGATAGCGGGCGACGAACTCCTGAAAGTGATCCACCCAGCGATCGTTATACATATCTTTTCGGTCGGCTTCCACGGCGGTCTGCCATGCTTTGAACAATGTCGAGAGAGCTGTTGCTGTGTGATTGGATTACCCGAGCGGTTTCCCGACTGGTCGACCACTTGATCGGCATAGATTTCATGCTCTTCAGCACTAAGGTCTTCATCGAGTTCATCGAAGTTTTCAGGTAAATCGATTTGTTTTTTGACGTTGTATTCGCCCAGATGAAAACGTTTTGTTTTATTAATCTTGGTGCCGAAGTAGCTGGCCGAAAGCTTATAGGCCTCATCGACGATGATTAAATCCCGCTCGGTGTTTTTGAGTTTTTCTTGGAAGTCTTCGTTTCGAGAGAGTTGACTTTAGTATTGCAAGCATTATGCATTGGCGTGTTTTTAGCACCATTCTGGACATTGACATTCGATTTATATGACAATAAAAGTGATACAATACTTTCACTATTAATTTTCTCGCAGGCTATATGAAGAGGAGTCCTTCCTTGTCTATCCTGTATAGTTATATCCGTAATACATTTTTTCATTGTCGACACAACTCATCAGCAATCAACAACACCTGTTAACTTTATAGAATAAATCAATATTCTGTTCAGTATCAGCATCTTCTCTGTTGACATAGTATCTCTCGTTAAACTGATATGATGCATATATGTATTTGGGATCAAAAGTAACCTTAAAATAATTATCATCGTCTACACTTTTGTCCAACATAATAGCGATGTTATTACCATTATTATTTTTTATGTTGTCACAAATAATATGAAGTGATGTTTGTCCTGATTCATCTTTCTCATTAGGATTTGCATCCTGATTGACTAACCTATAAATTTATTTTGGATTCTAATACTCACAAACTTTGAAAGGCAAACGAATATTTTCTTTATTAACCTTTAATGCTGATCTTCATGCAACTTTATTAGGGTTAGAATCTGCGCTTTTAACTGATTTAGTCAAATCTTTATCGGCAATTTGACCATGTGCAGATGGGACTTCCTTATCTCCATGAGTATCTTTAATACTTAATGTATCAAAAGAAAATGTATTTAAAACCGTTTCTGAATGTGAGATTTCCATCTTTCGTTCTAATGATGAATGATTTAACATTAATTTCTTATTAGGAGTAAAAATTTGATGGTCGGTGCGTAACCGTTTTAGCAACTTATTGCTGCTCTCATCAGATGGTTTTTCATCTTCAACAGATACATGCTTGGGATAGGCTGATTCTTCTTGATTCGAATACTCATAAGCTTTGAAAGGCAAACGAAAATTTTCTTTGTTAATATTTAATCCTGATATGCATGCAACTTGATTAGAATTAGAATCTGCGCTTTTAACTGGATTAGCTAAATATTTATCGGCAATTTGACCATGTGCAGATGGGGCTTCCTGATTTTCATGAGTATTTTTAATACTTAATGTATCAAAAGAAAATGTATTTAAAACCGTTTCTGAATGTGATATTGCCATCTTTCGTTCTAACAATGAATGATTTAACATTAATTTCTTATTAGGAGTAAAGATTTGATGGTCGGTGCGTAACCGTTTTAGCAACTTATTACTGCGCTCATCAGATAGTTTTTCGTCTTCAGCAGGTACATGCTTGAGATAGACTGATTCTGATACGCTTCCTATTGGATTATTAATTACTGGCTTATTCATTATCAAAAATCTCACATTTTGAGAGCAGCATACATTTTATTAACAAATAGGTAACAGTATATTTTTATGAGAACAATGAGTATGTACTCATAAAACATTGACATGGTGTTTTCCTTGCTAAGTTATCTGTGATAAACACCAGCTCTTCGCTTTTGATGAATAAAACCGATTACATCTAAAAGCGTTAATGGCTTTATGTTGTTACACAGCTGGTTACAGTATTTATAGCTTTTCACTGTAATTTCACTGTAAATATCTATTGGCATGTTAGTTAGTCAACATTTTAGAGATGGTATTGATAAATCAATCAATTGTCACTAACAAAATGGTTGCAATGTGTAACTTCTCCCACCTTTTTTATTAATCCAGCATTTGGTGACCGTCAGTAATTAGTCGGCCATGAAAAACACGTAACGTACTTATTATTAAGGTAAAAGTTTATTGATGACATGATATTCTCAACCGAATTTGTTAAACCCTAGATGGCCACAATAACCGACACACTTGGAGTGGATTGGAGAGCTAGCTGCTCGTAGGCTGTAGTTCTCACAAAACAACCCAGGTGACCATATGGAAAACCATTACAAGCAACTAACTCTGCCTGAATAATACTAGATTCAATCCCTTTGTGGGTTAGTATTTTCGGCGCGTAGGATTGGTGATTACCTACACCGTTCCAATAAAACGATCTCACTGGAGCTGAAACGCTGCCCTTCTGGTGCTTATGATGCTTAAGCAACTCATCGAAATAGCCTGCGTCCCAGTTTATGGATTGCTAATTAGGCGATGCAACAATGATTCTAACGCGAGAGGACTTCGCAATAAGGAAACAGGCAACTGACATAAGCCTTTAATGATGACGGCAGTGGTAATTGATTTATCGTTTGTGTTAACGGTCGCCTCGATCTAGGCAAATTCTCGACTAGCCGATTGCGGATGCTAGCCCGAGCTAAGTAATTCAATCTTCGTGAAGGGATATGCGTAGGCACGACGAAATTATACATGATCACGCTTACGTCTCGTTGTGCATACTCCTGAGCTGTTTTTCCAGAAGAGTCCATAAGTGTAGTGCTCGCTCCATGGATCAGTAAGTGCTTGACGATATTTGCGGAGTCATTACGAGTGGCCAGGTGTAACGGTGTATTTTTCTCAACGTCCCCGAGATCAGGGTTAGCTCCATTGGCCAGTAAGATATTGACAATATTGGCATTTTTACTCACAACTGCAGCATATAACGGTGTTCTATTAGCATTTCCAAAGAGATTGACGTTAGCGCCATTGATAATCAATTGATTCACGTCATGACGATGTCCCAGTGTAATTGCCAAGTGTAACGCTGTATCTTGCTCACCGTTTCGTATATTAGGGTCGGTTCCTTTGACCAGTAATGCATTGGTGACGTCATGATAAAAGATTACAGACACGGTTTTATGTTGAACAAAAGAGCTAGATTCCTTAGTCAGAAATATCGTGCTGTAATTGTGACGAATTCTCCAAGGCGGAACTGTCTTGTTGATATCATTAACGGAGATATGTAACGGTGTACTTTGCTTATCGTTTTGGATATTAGGGTCAGCCCCACTATTCAGTAATGCATCGACGATATCAACGAAGTCATGACTAGAGGCTAAATGCAACGGCATATTGCCATCACCGTTTCGGATATTAGGGGCAGCTCCATTAGCCAGTAATACCTTGACGACCTGAAAGAAGCCCTGACAAACGGCCAAATGCAAAGATGTATTTTTCTCAAAGTTTTGGAGATGAAGGTCAGCTCCCTCAGCCAATAATGCATCGACGACCTGAAAGGAGTCATGACTAGAGGCTACATGCAAGGGTGTATTGCCCTCAGCGTTTTTGATATTAGGGTTAGCTCCCCTAGCCAATAATGCATTGACGATATCAAAGGATAATGTTTTTTTCTTACTCTCGGTAAACTCAGTGGCCAAATGCAACAAATGCAACGGTGTATTGCCCTCACTGTTTTGGATATTAGTGTCAGCTGCCTTATCCAGTAATACATTGACGACATTAAAGAATGATCTTTGCTTACTCTCGGTAAACTCAACGGCCAAATGCAACGGTGTATTGCCCTCAGCGTTTTGGATATTAGGGTTAGCTCCGTTATCTAGTAAGCCTCTTAAGTTATCAATATTATAACTAAAAATATTATCAAATAATGATGGGGTCATAATATAAAAATCTTCTTTTTTAATAAAATAATGGTTTGCATGATAGCTATCTCGCTCTTTGGTATTATTCAAAATTCACTCATAGGTCATTTACAAGAATACCCCTAATTTCGCTTATTTTTTCCTAGCCAAAGAATGAAGTTTCCGCTTGTACAAAACTATCAATTGGAGTCTTGATTCATGAATTAAGTTCAATGGTATTTTGAGAAAAGTCGTCAGTCAATTTGATCTAACGGAAATCACAAAGCAGACCCGTGGTAGCGGATCCAAGGCCCACCACCCAGAAACACTATTGAGCTTGCTTATTTACGGCTATGCCCCCGGTGTTTTTTCCAGCCGTAAAATTGAACGAGCGAGCTATAATTCCATCGCATTCCGCTACCTTGCTGCGAACACGCACCCCGACCACGACACTCTAGCCACATTTCGTTGTCGTTTTCTGCCGCAATTGGAAGATCTGTTGGTTCAAGTAATGATGCTGGCACGTGAGATGAAGCTATTTAAGCTGGGTAGAATCTCTTTGGATGGCACTAAGATAAATGCCAATGCCAGCAAGCACAAGGCGCTCTCTTACGGCCACGCTGAAAAGGTTGAGAATACAACTTAAAGCTGAAGTCAAGGTTCTCACCGTACAGCCTGAAACAGCCGATCAAGCATCCGTGAACGAAGGCATGAATATTCCCGAGGAGATAGCCCGACGCGAAGAGCGCTTGAAGGTTTTGACAGCAGCGAAAGAAACCATTGAAGCTTGCGCCCAGGAGCGCCTTGAGCGCGAGCAAGTTGAGTACCAGCAGAAAACGGATAAGCGAGAAGCGCAGAAAAAGGCGGGGCAAAAGTCTCGCGGGTCGGAGCCCACACCGCCACAGCCCGGACCCAAAGCCAAGGGTCAGGCCAACTTAACCGATGAGGAGTCTCGAATCATGCCCGTCTCCGGTGGCGGATTTGAGCAATGCTATAACGCCTAGGACAGTGTCGATACCGATACTATGCTGGTCGTCAGCGAGCATATGAGCCAAGCGCCGAACGGTAAAAAAGAAATTAATACGGTTTAATTGCGCCAAAAAAAGTGTCTATAGTGGCGCGATTATTAAGTTTGCGCCATAATTGCGCCAAACCTACATTTTAATTGCGCCAGAAAACTATGTCATCTACCACTGAATTATTGGATAGCATTAATGCAACCGCCAATGGTGTATCGATGGCAGAGCTCATGACAATGCATCCTGATATCGCCAGACGTTCAGCTCAGAGGCAAGTTGCCAAGCTGGTCGAAAATGGACAAGTAATCGCCCGAGGGAATGGCAGAGGGCGACGCTATTTTGGCACTGATATTTCGCAAAAAACTGATGCTCAAACGAGTGATGGCGATGCATTTCCTGTGTTCATACCCGTGTCTGCAGATAGCCAGGATATTTTAAGTTACATTAATCAGCCGCTTGAAGCCCGCAAGCCTGTAGGCTACCAACTGGACTTTCTGGATTCCTATCAGCCAAATAAGACGTGGTATTTGTCAGAGTCTTTGCGTCGCCAGCTGCATAAAATGGGGAAAACCACAGATAGCCAGGAACCGGCCGGCACATATTCTCGGGCCATTTTAAATCGGCTGTTGATTGATCTATCGTGGGCATCAAGCTATTTGGAAGGTAATACCTATTCCCGCTTGGATACACGCGAACTTATTGAGCATGGAAGGTCGGCTCAGGGTAAAGCCGCGATAGAGACGCAAATGATTTTGAATCATAAATCAGCCATCGAGCTGTTGGTTGAGAATATTGAAACGGCTGAATTTAATCGCTATACCCTGATGAATATACACAGCGCACTGTCAGAAAACTTGCTGCCAAATCCTGCGGATGAAGGGAGGATTCGCCAGCACGCTGTTGACATTGGGAAAAGCGTTTACCGACCATTGTCGGTATTTGCACAAATCGAAGATGCTTTGAAGCTAGTGTTGAATAAAGCCAGTCAAATTGGTGATGCTTTTGAGCAGTCTTTTTTTATGATGGTGCATTTGCCATATTTGCAGCCATTTGCCGATATAAATAAGCGAACCTCCCGTTTGGCTGCAAATCTACCTCTGTTTCGCGCCAACCTGTGCCCGTTGACGTTTCTCGACGTGCCCGAGCAAGCCTACAGTCGAGCCACGCTTGGTATTTATGAAATGGCGAGGATCGAATTATTGAGGGATCTTTATGTGTGGGCTTATGAGCGTTCCACGCAAGAGTATTTAGCCATTAAGCAAGATTTAGCAGAACCTGACCCATTGCGTCTGACATGGCGAGATTTTATTAAAAAGACCATTCACCTCGTTGTGACTAGTCCTGAACAAGACCCATATGCTGTTATCCAGCAAGTTGTTAAAACGCAAATTCCTGAAGCCGTGCAAAAGAATTTACAAGCGTTAATTATTGAAGAGCTGAGACGACTGCATGAAGGTGTGTTAGCTCGCTATGGTTTGCGACCGTCGGAATTTTCTGCATGGAAGGCGGTGCATCAGTCTGCTAAGAGCTGATTTCACACTGATTATGCCTAAGCATATTGAGCAATCTGCCATAAAACGCTGTGCTATTTATTCTCGCTCGTCGGTAGGAAAAGATAATCGCGATCCTTTTGACTTTGTCAGTGCGCAATTTATGGCCTGTGCGGAATTTATCGGCTCTCAAGTTGGTAAGGATTGACGGCTGATTGATACGATTTATGAGGACAGAGGCTATTCTGACAGCCACTTGGGGCGTGCAGGTTTTCGGTCGCTACTCAATGACATCAAACTTGGGTTGATTAATGTTGTGCATCGTCTGGAGAGATATGGTGATTTCTGGTGTAT
>JAGLCE010000065.1 GCA_023146365.1 Endozoicomonadaceae bacterium | reverse complement strand
CAATGGATGGCAATGGATGGCAATGAAACACTACCAGCAGCTAGCTTACGAACAACGATGCCTAAAGCAAGAGGGTTATAGCCAGCAGGCCTCAGCCGACGCCATTGGTTGGTTATGGGCTGATTATGGAAATTAACGTATTTGCTGTTTATTCTGAGAGGATTGGACGAAATATCAGTGATCCCGATCTGCGATAATAACGTGGTGTTTTTGGTTATGTTTTTGGTTATGTTTTTAGGGTTGCTGTGGCCCGTTTGCGATGATGATGGCTATGGCCGCTCGTTTGACTGCGGATAATAGTCTGCTATTTTCAGAAAGTTAGGGGAATCGCTCGCCTTACACCCTTGTCATAAAGTATTATCAGCCATTGGATAAAGTAGCTGTAGCAACGCATGACAGAACAGAATAGATCAACCAAGGAGCGCCGAATTACCGTAATTGGCGGCGGCAGTTTTGGCACAGCCCTGGCAAATATCAGTGCTACCAATGGACATCGTGTCTTTCAGTGGATGCGTGCAGCTGAGCAGGCAGAGGCGATGAATAGGGATCATGTGAATACTCGTTATTTGCCTGATTTTCCCCTTAGCCCTCGGGTGATTGCAACGTCGGATCTGGCACTCTCCCTTGAAGAGAGTGAGTTGGTCTTCGTTGCAATACCGAGTAGTGCCTTTCGTGAGGTGGTTCGCAAAATGAAAGGGCTGGTGGATGGCAAACGGTTGGTTTCCACCACCAAGGGGATTGAAGCCGATACCTTTGACCTCATGAGTGATATCTTGCATGAAGAGATTCCAAGCGCACGAGTCGGGGTGCTGAGTGGCCCTAACCTAGCTAAGGAGATCATGGCTAAATGCATCACTGCTACCGTGATTGCCTGTGAAGATGATGAGCTTTGTCGGATGGTTCAAGACGTACTTCATTGCGATTATTTTCGAGTCTACGCCAACCGCGACCGCTACGGTGTTGAGCTGGGTGGCGCACTGAAAAATATTTACGCTATAGTTTCAGGACTCGCAGAAGCGTTGAATATGGGAGAAAATACGAAAAGTCTGCTGATTACCCGTGCCTTGGCTGAAATGGGGCGTTTTGCGGTTATCATGGGAGCTAATCCGTTGACGTTCCTAGGACTTTCCGGCGTAGGTGATCTTGTCGCTACTTGCACCTCCAACCTCAGTCGTAACTTTAGGGTGGGATACGCTTTGGGCCAGGGTAAATCACTGGCAGTGGCTGAAAAGGAGCTGGGGCAGGTGGCTGAAGGTATCAACACTCTGCGTCAAGTCAAGAATAAATCCGATAAGATGGATGTTTATATGCCTATTGCTGCAGGGCTTTATGAAATTGTATTTAATGGGCATGATGTTGCAGAAATCACTCGAACCATGATGTTGCGTGAGCAGAAAACCGATGTGGAGTTTATCCTGAAGGAGGAGCCTTGACGAGGGTCTTCAGCTGGGTCGCATTATTGATCAAAACCAGAGGGTATTGGAGTCGCTATGGATGATGAACTAAAGAAAAACTTAATGTCCGAGTCTTTGTGGCTACGAATTGTTTACATGGTGATTTTTTATCTGGTTAGCCAGGCTGCCATGATGCTGGTTGCGGCGCTGGTCGTTATCCAGATTCTGTTCGCTTTGGTAACAAGCAAGCCAAACCTGAATTTGAAAAAGTTTAGCATGGGACTGAATCATTACGTGTGTCAGATGCTCTGTTTTCTGACCTTCAACAGTGATCAAAAACCTTATCCATTCAGTGATTGGCCCAAGGTTGAAGTTGAGGTTGAGCACGACGACGCAGCTAAGCCGTCTGAGCTGTCTCAAAAAGAGTAATCTCATGAAGCTTTATATCATGCGACATGGAAAGGCTGAGTCTTATGCTGAATCTGATCAGGTTCGGCCTCTGTCTGATGTTGGTCGCAAACAGGTGGCTGACGTGGCGAAGCAAATGAGTGATTTGTCGCTGTCAGGCATCATGGCAAGTCCTTATCTGCGGGCTTGGCAGACGGCTGAGCTGATGCAAGCGACACTGTCGACGCCGATGATTCAACGCTGTGACAGCTTTACGCCTGATAGCTCCGTTCATGAGGTTTTGCGTAATCTTCCGAAGAGCGGTGACTGGTTGCTGGTCTCCCATATGCCACTGGTTAGCCTGCTAACTGGGTTGCTCATTGAGGATGATCAGGCACGAGACGTTCTGTTTTCTACCGCAATGGTGGTAGGTTTGGATATGCCAGAGGCCTCACCGAGACTGGCTCGTGTGATCCAGCAATGGCTCCCTTAATCAATACGGCTATTTCTTTAGCTCGTCGCGTTCGGATGGTATATGAGCGTAGTCAGAGGTTCGTCAGATCACTCTTTTTACGTTTGAGGTAAAGCTCTTTTCATGTCACTGTCTGCCCAACGTGTCGATTGTCCTAATCAGGATGATAAAGTTATTCCCGTTGAATATCTTATTTTGCATTACACTGCGACGGATCTTTCTAATACGCTGGCGATATTTCAGGATCGGGCATGCGGTGTATCATCGCACTTGATCATCGATAGCGATGGCACAGTGTATTCCTTGGTGGACTGTCTAGAGGGAGATGCTGGTCGCGCCTGGCATGCGGGACGCAGCGAGTACCTTGAAGGTGACTATCGATGGTCAGGCTTTAATGATTTTTCCATTGGAATTGAGTTGGTTAATTACAACGGCAACCTTTTCCCTTTTACTGATGCTCAATATGAATCACTGGCGGCGGTGATGCAGGTGCTTAAACAGCAGTATCCGGCACTGTCCGAGCCTGCTCGTGTGCTGGGTCATGAACAGATAGCGGGCTATCGAGGTAAAGTTGACCCAGGTATCTATTTCGACTGGAAACGGTTTTGGCAAAGGTGTTATCCGGACGCTGTAGCACCTAAGCGCGATGCGGCCTGTCCGGATCGTTTGCTCGAGTCTGTCAGGCAGCTGGTGCCATTTGCTCCATCCGATCCTGAAGCTAAAGCGCAATACTGGATGCGTATCAGTTCGTTGATGGAAACAGCCGTCCAGTTGTTGCATAACCACCGCACGAGCGATTGAGTTCGATGCCTGTTAGCGTATTTGACTGCCATGATGCCCATTCACTTTGCCCATGCCAATGGTTTTCCGGCACCGGTCTACAGGCAGCTCTTCTCAGCTTTGGAACGTGAAGGATTCTCTATTAGTGGGTTGGCAAAGCACGGCCATGATCCCGATTTCCCCGTCACTGACGGCTGGTCTTATCTGGTCGATGAGTTGCTGGAGGCTATTTTGGTTAATCACACTGAGCCGGTTTTGGCGGTCGGTCACTCTTTTGGGGGCGTGCTCAGTCTGTTTGCTTCTTTTCAGATGCCAGAGCTTTTTCAGGCCGTTATCATACTGGATGCACCGTTGCTGACACATTTAGAGTGTGGGCTGATACGTCTGATCAAGCGTTTGGGTGGTATTGATCGGGTTACGCCCGCGGGTAAAACTCAGAGGCGTCGCAGCGTCTGGCGAGATCGACAGGAAGCGATGGATTATTGTCAGGGCAAGTCGTTATTTAAGGGGTTTGATCGGCAAAGTATCGCAGATTATGTTGATCACGGTATGACACAGGATTCGAAGGGTGTTCGATTGAATTTTGATCCTGACATTGAAGCCAGTATTTATCGTACTACCCCGGATCGATGGCCACAAGCCACTCAGTCTCTCCCTGTGCCAACGACGGTTGTCTATGGAGATCGTAGTGATGTGATGGTGCTGTACAGGATTATAGTCATGCGACTTCGTCGGCAAGTGCAAATGATGAAAGTGGAGGGTGGCCACCTGTTTCCCCTTGAGCGTCCTGAGCAGACTGCACGGATGATCGCGCAGCTGGCTGTCACCATGGGAGTATCAACACCATTGTGAAAGAGTTCAGGATAACCACACCTGAGCTAACCTTTGCTGGGGAGGTGATGACGCACCTGCTATTTTGGCGCTGCATGGCTGGTTGGAGAATGCGGCATCCTTCATTCGGTTGGCGCCACTTCTTGATGGTTATCGGGTGATTGCTATTGATCTGGCAGGTCATGGTTATTCCGATCATCGAAGCGCAGGTGCCAGTTACTCTGTTTGCGATTATGTGGGGGATCTTGTTGATATTGCCAACGCCCTCTCTTTAGAGCGTTTTTCGATACTGGGACACTCCATGGGCGCAGTGGTTGGAGTGTTGACGGCCGGCGCCTTTCCTGACCGGATCGATCAGCTGATGTTGATCGATAGTCTCTGGCCCATACTGACCGCAGCGGATCATGCGCCAGAGCAGTTGGCCAAGGCGATAAAACACCGAATCCGTCTTCGAAGTCGGGAAAAAACGGTATTTCCGGATAAGTCTGATGCGATTGCTGCGCGCCTGAAAGGCTTTGGTACGATCAGTGAGTCGGCCCGTGTTCTGGTGGAGCGTGGGCTTAAATCTTGTGATGGTGGCTGGATCTGGCGTACGGATGCCCGCCTGACGTTACCTTCTCCTCTGCGGATGACCGATGCACAGGCAAAAGGCTTTACGGATCGATTAACCATGCCGACGCTTCTGATTGTCGCTGAAAGCGGCTTGTTAGCGGGGACTCTTCAGTTTGAGAAAAAAGCGTTAGAGCATCTGGTTATAGAGACTTTGCCAGGAGGCCATCATCTTCATTTAGAAGAGCAAGCGGCATGTGTAGGGCGCATTCTGATGGAGTTTCTATCAGATGATCAAGAGTAGAGATCGGACGGTGGTTTTGGCGAGCTGATCTCTATAGTGAGTGGTACACTGGAACTTTCTTCCATCCTCTATTGGATCGTTAATGACAATGCAAAGGATACGACTCTTTCTCTGGTTAATTTTTGTCTGTGTCAGTGCGAATGCTTCCAATAGTCTCGAAGCTGAAAGTCTTCCGGGTATTGAGCGATACCCCAATGCTGAGATTGTGCGCTATGCCTATGGGAAGAAGACCAATTATCCGTTGGTGGGTAGTGCGGTCAAAAAAGTCAACGGTATTGTTCGAGCGGATGAGGAGTATCGACTTGATGGTCAATGGCTTCGGATCATCTATCTGCTGCCGGAGGGGCATACGAGTGATGCCGGTTTTCAATATTTCTCAGATCGTCTCAAGCAGCTTAAGGTGGAAGCGATTTATCAATGTGAAAATCGTCATTGTGGTCGCAGTAATCTTTGGGCTAACACGGTGTTTGAGGAAGCCAACCTTTATGGCCTAGATAAAGAACAGTTTTATTCGCTCAGTGCACGTCAGGTTGATGGCAAGACAGAATATTATGTGCTTTATACCGTTAGGCGAGGTAATCGACGGGTCTACGCCATGGTGGATCGACTGACGGTCAACGCATCACAGGATATCTCTGTGAAGGCAGCCCAAGAGAGGAGGGTTCCGTCAGACCCATTACCGGGTTGTTATATTGATGTCGTCACTGGAAAGGCTTCAGGTTCAGTTGCATCACAGGATATCGACAAAATTATGGCAATGCTGGATGGTGACCGTTCTATTCCGTTGTTACTGGCGGGTGTTTCATCTCATGTCAGTCATGTTCCCGTTGATCAGCAACTAGAAGCGTCACGGCAAGAGGCTAAAACGTTACAGATTTTACTCGTTGAGCATGGCATACCTGAGGAGCAGCTCTTTGTCATAGGTACTGGATCATTACTCCTTGATGACCCCGAAAAGGGGATGCCTTTTGTCAGGGTTCTCCCGCTTAAATAACGGCGAGAGCATTCTCTGATAAGGGTCGTTTGATCTGTCGTATACGTTTGATATATGTTTTATTACCTAAAAACAAGGAAAAACGATGGCTAAAACGGTATCGCTAGTTCTCGGCAGTGGTGGGGCGCGGGGGTACGCCCATATAGGTGTCATTGATGAGTTGCTGGCCAGAGGTTATGAGATCGCTGCAATTGCAGGATGTTCTATGGGGGCGTTGGTCGGTGGATTATACGCGGCTGGCCGTTTGGAAATGTTCCGAGAGTGGGCACTTGATCTGAAATACATGGATGTGATTCGATTGCTTGATCTCTCTTTTCGTTCCCGCGGTTTTTTCAACGGCGAGCGGGTGTTGGAAGCGATGAACCATATGATTGGTGACTGTCAGATTGAAGCGTTGCCAATTCCTTATACTGCGGTGGCTACTGACCTTAATGCTCGGAAAGAGATTTGGTTTCAGGAGGGAAACCTGCTAAGTGCGATCAGGGCATCGATCGCCATTCCCAGCATGTTTACACCTGTTGAATATAACGGCAGCCTTTTAGTCGACGGGGGGGTATTGAACCCTATACCGATAGCTCCTACTATTTCTGCGCATACGGATCTGATTATTGCGGTGAATCTCAATGCGAGTATTCCACCGCTGCAGGCCAGCGATCCCGTCCCTGTCGTCAAAGAGAAGCGAGCGCTTGATCGCTGGATTCGTAAGCTCAAAAAAAATAAAGATTCTAATAACTATGAGAAAGAACAAGCTCAGCGTGCCGTTGAGTTTGCGTCAGGGAAGACCGGCTTTCTGGATATTATCAACCTCTCATTGGAAGTGATGCAGGAAGTGCTGATGAGGCACCAGACGGCCTCCTATTCCGCCGATATTCTGATACCCGTTTCTGCTAAACAGTGTCGTTTTTATGAATTTCATCGAGCGGAGGAACTGATTCAGGTCGGACGTTTGCAGGCTGCGACATTGCTGGATCAATATCCGCAGTTTGCTGTATCATCAGATCAGAAATCAGATCAGAAATCAGATCAGAACGACAGCCTTCAGGACGATACTGATCTGGATAGTTGATTAGACTCTATGGCAGAATCAATATGAGCATTAGAGGAAATTCATCGACGTCTTTTTAGTAATACGTAAACTGCACCACTCCCTCCATCCCTCTGTAGGCAGGATGAGAAAGCCTGAACCGAATGAATCTGTGGAAGCCACTGATTCACATAGCTTTTTATCGTATCCTGCTGACCAAAGCTACAGTGAGATTTTCCGTGTATAACTTGGACGCAACGGTAGTTCTTATTCTGGCAAACACTTAAGAAGTGAGTCAGCGACTGACGAGCCTCTTCGATGGTGCAACCATGCAGGTCCAGGTTGGCATCGATCGATAACCGTCCCTGTTTTAATCGTTTGAAGCGGCTATGTTGTAAGCCCGCCTTAATGTACTCAATGGTTTGTTCCGGTTCAATGGGTTGAATATGCGTATCGGAAAGACCATCTGAAGATTGTGTGGGATGAGTAATAGCCGCGCGTTGACGAACTTGTTTGGTGAAACTCGATATTTTGTCCGTTTTGCTGTTTGTTGTGGCCTGACGCTGACGCTGACGCAGAGGCAGAGGCTTTGCCCCAGCGACCTCCTGTCGGAACAGATGACTCTCGTCATCATTCGTCTTGTTGTTATTAGTGTCGTTGGCCATTGTTGGTTCCGTGATGGTTGGTTCCGTGATGGTTGCTTCCGTGATAGTTGGTTCCGTGATGGTTTGGGATAAGTGGCGTTGATTGTCCGTTTTGCCGTTTGTCGTGGCCTGATGCTGACGCAGAGGCTTTGCCCCAGCGACCTCCTGTCGGAACAGATGACTCTCGTCATCATTCGTTTTGTTGTGATTAGTGTCGTCAGCCATTGTTGAATCCGTGATTATTTGGGAGAGGCAGCGTTTATACTATTAACCGTTTGGGATACGATAAAGGTCAAATAGTTTAGATGCCAACGCTCTCGTGCAGAGTTATCATCGTGCATTATAAACTGAACGGTTATAGGAGTGATAATGTCAGAGTTGCTCAACGATACGACAGGATTACTGTCTATTCGTGATTGGTTACGATGGACATACAGTCGTTTTAATGAAGATTCGGAACTGTTTTACGGCCATGGTTGTGATAACTGTTGGGATGAATCGCGGTATCTGGTTTTGCAGGCGTTGAATCTTCCTTGGGACTATGATCCTGCCTATTTTGATAGCCGTCTGACGGAGGGTGAGCGGCAACGCTTGAGGACGCTGGTACAGCGCCGTATTAAAGAGCGAATTCCGACGGCTTACCTGCTGAATCAGGCCTGGTTCAGTGGCCTGTCATTTTACGTGGATGAGCGGGTGTTGGTGCCGCGCTCTCCTATTGCTGAACTGATTGAGAATGGCTTTGAGCCTTGGCTGGGAAAGCAGGCGGTTAAGCGGGTGCTTGATCTTTGTTGCGGTTCTGGCTGTATCGGTATCGCTTGCACCCAGGCGTTCTCCGATGCACAGGTGGATCTAGTCGATATTTCGGCTGATGCGCTGGAAGTGACACATATCAATATTGACAGGTTTGAACTGTGGGATCGGGTTAGAATCATCCAGTCCGATCTATTTCTTGCTCTGAAAGAGGAGAGCGTTCGCCCCCGTTATCAGTTGATTGTCAGCAATCCACCCTATGTTGATGCTGAGGATATGTTAGACCTGCCGGATGAGTATCTGCATGAACCTGCGCTGGGGTTGGCGGCCGGCGATGATGGTCTCTATTTTGTTCGAACTCTTCTCATTGATGCGGCAGATTTCCTTGATGACAAGGGTCTGCTGGTGGTTGAAGTGGGTAATAGTCAGTGGGCCTTGCGGGACGCCTATCCCGATGTGCCGTTCACATGGATCGAATTTGAACGAGGTGGTCACGGTGTGTTTCTGCTCAGTGCCGTCGAGTGCCGCCGTCACCGCAACCGATTCGTGATGGCGACTGAATATTCGGACTATACCTAATCGAATTCAAGATGCAGGATTTAACAGCTGAAAGTTGTCGTTAATCCTGCCTCTTTCTGCTTTTTAGTTGAGGGGTCTGATGTTACGCCATAGTAATCGCTTCTTTTTCTTTTCAATTACGGGAAGCTGGCTAGGAGACTTATTGAACACTCCAGAATCATCACTCATCAGATCACATTGTCCATTACCGCAAGGAACAACTACAGAAAGCTGCAGGGAAACACCATTATTTCTGATTCCTGATGAGCCATTCAGTTCAGCGCCAGAGTATGGATCAACGCTCATACTCCATGTGTATCTACCCACTAAACATTGATTCTCTCCAGGAATGAATGTATTGAAAGTGACACCGTTAGCTCTCAATCTCGGCTGAGTAATAGATCGCTCGCCATGATTTTGAGCAAAACTTGACCCTTTCGGCCAAGACCTCAACCCATCATTCCTCCAATTAGACGTTGGTCTTTGCACTACTAAATCCATTTTCCAGCCGCTGTGAGTACTCCAATCAATGGGATACTTTGTGGTCTCCCTAGTGGTAGTATTGTTAAGTGTAGTTTCAGCTACAATTCTTTGTTCTAACAAATCATCTTCGCTAACTTTTCCTGCCACAGTACTCTTATCCGGTGCGCCATCCCAGATTGCGTAGAAGGTTTGGGTCGTCTGATTATTATAAGAATGATCATCTTTTTCAAAATAACGACCTGTCCCAAAATAGACCAAATAACCATTATTAGGATGCTTCATGACACTCGGAGTTGCGGTAATGGGTCTTGCGGGAGTGCCCATAAATAATGGACGAGGCGTGTTATTGGGATCCTTAAAAGCAACTTTCCAATCTCTTGAATTACTGGACGTCAAATCAAACTTCCAGAGGTTTCCATGAAGGTCACCAGCATAAACAAACCCAGTTACATGATTATTATTCGCACTAATGGCAGCGACAGAGGAAAGACCATTGGGTTTAATGAGCGTACCCATTTGTGTATCTATTTTTTTGATCAGACTCCCATCCTGGAGATTCACAACATAAAGATACGCCCTGCCAGTGGAAACGCTGTGGTAACCGTTACCAAAAATAGCGACCCATTGACCAGAAGCTAACTTGGTTATCACGGGTGTTCCAAAGGTATAACCAAGATCTGGATGAGCTATACTTTGCTTAAATTCCCAAGCTAGTATCTTCTGAGCTGAAAAATCAGTGGAAGGATCTGTTACATTTAGCGCATAAATAGCTCCCCCCCCTGCTCCGAGTCCACCAATCAGCAGAGTTTTCCAAGTACTGTCCACACAGGCATCGACAGCATTAGGGCTAGCATCCACATAAAAACGGTGAGAATAAGAGGGTGTAACTAAATCATGTAAATCATCCATTTTAAGGGACGATGGTACAAAAGCCATCGCTTCCACGCCTGTGTCCGCAGAAAAGCCATGGACCATGCCATCATTGGCACCTACATAAATCATAGGGGATCTATTTGCATGAGTGTTTTTGAAGCTTGAATAAGAAGTCGTTCCACAAAGTTCATTATCTGGGTAAGGAGAATTCGGAGGCCCAACATACATAGGAACAGAGTTCACTATATCACCTAAAAGAGTGCTTCTCGACCTGAATCCTTGAGTACGAGTAGAGCTTATCTCATAGCTTTGATCTCCCCGCCAATAGTCCACAACTTTAGAACTGTATGAGTCCACAATGTTAGAACTCAATGTGTAAGGAATACCAGACACGTACTGTGGAGGGCGAATAACAATCGAGGAAGACATATTTGCTAGCGTAGTAACACTACCCTGCGGGTTAACTGTGAAGATTTTTCTGGAGTCGCTTTGCAACTGTGCCAGTTTGTTTGCCGCACTCCAATGTACTACCTCTGAGCCATCTGCATTACGGAGTAGATTACCATCACGATCAATCGACATAGCCACTAAATCGCCACTCCAGTCAGAACGATTAAATGTCGTCTGAAAAATACGACGATGTACCTGCTCCACATAGGGCTCTACCACCAGGGAGGTCTTATACTCTGTAGGCACTGAACGATTCCTACATGCATTCGAAACAGTTTTATCAGATTTATCCTTTATAGTCAACCCGTTAAGATATATACTCCTGGATGCTCTGCTGGAGATCTTCACTTCGATGACGCAGTTTTGGCTGCAATTATCCGGCTTAAGTTCAAACGTACTACTACCATAAACTCTATGCCGGGATGTAATGATTTTATTGTTAAAAGAAAGATCGACTAAGCTAAGTGCACTGTTCCCACGAGACCACCATTTCATTTGTGTATAGAGAACGTCGTACGATGCGGTGGATGTGGTATCTAATGATATCCTGACTTTCTTACTCCTTTTACCCATACTAAGAGACCGTGCAAACCAAGCCGAATAGCTGGTAGGATAGATAGAAACGCCCGTGACGATGCCAGATTTTCTAAAGCTACCAGATGTACCAATTACGCGGCCCAATATATTGATATTCACTGCTTGTGGCGACAATAACGGTTGCTGGGACACGTTTGAATCGTGCATAAAAGCGTCAGTTATAGCCAACTTCTTAAAATATAGGAGATTCGTTGACCCCTCAGCCAGCTGCACTGTGATGTAGCAGTTGCTTGTGCAACCATTTGGTTTAATTTCGAAAGTATGCTGATTCTGATGAACTGCATGCTTGTTTACAATGGATTTATTGTTATAACGAATATCGACTAAGGTCGCATCACCCCAGCCTGACCAGTACATTGTTGCATAGACACTCTTGTACGATTCGATATCTACTGGAAAGTGGATTCGGTTATCTAACTCCAAAACAAACGTGCCATCTGGCATCCAACTCACATTCGTCGGAGTAGGAGCGCGAATAGGGTCGCCCGTGACGACGCCAGATGTGTGATAGTTGTCTAGCTGATAATTTGTAACAGTAGCTGATGCGCTGCCAATCTCAGCGGCATGTGCCACCGTTATATTGATGACCAGTAGAAAAAATAAAATATTATGTAGTCGCATTATGAAATGATTTTATCTTCTGTGTTGGATAAAATAAATACTGTATTCTTTGTTAATGAAACCTTCAAGTCCTTATTGTATTCCACAAATTCAACCTGTTATCTCAGAATTAAACTTATGGGCACTTCCTTCGATTTTTTGTAAGTGAAGCCTTATTGGTGAAGGCACTTTTTTTGCTATTGGGTAATGGTGTGCTGTGAGGTAATTGTGATTTTGGGCATGGTCGTATAGCGAAAAAAAAGCCTTAAAATCAAACATCTTCAATGATTACGGGTATTACGGGTATAATGCCGACATCAATAAGAGTGAGAGGAGCGGTATGCAGTCTATCGTTGCTCGATGATGAAGTGATAGAGAGGCATAATGGCGGGTAATACCATTGGAAAACTGTTCACCGTAACGACCTTCGGTGAAAGCCACGGCCCCAGTATCGGATGCATTGTCGATGGTTGCCCCCCAGGAATTCCACTGGATGAAAGCTTGTTGCAGCAGGATCTTGACCGGCGTAAGCCAGGGACCTCTCGTTATACTACCCAGCGACGAGAACCCGATGAAGTACGTATTATGTCCGGTCTTTTTGAGGGGGTGACGACGGGTACGCCTATCGGTCTGATCATTGACAATATCGATAAGCGTGCCAGGGATTACTCTGAGATTAAACATGTTTTTCGACCTGGTCATGCAGACTATAGTTACCAGCAGAAGTACGGCATTCGTGACTATAGAGGGGGAGGGCGCGCGTCAGCTCGTGAGACGGCTATGAGGGTGGCTGCTGGCGCCATTGCGCGGCAATGTTTGCAGTCCCAAGGCGTGACCATTCGTGGCTATCTTTCCCAGATGGGATCAATACGGGCTGAAACCTTCGATTGGGATGAGGTGGATCGTAACCCTTTTTTCTGTCCGGATGCTGCCAAGGCCGCTGAAATGGCGGATTACATCAATGCTTTGAGAAAGGAAGGTAACTCCATTGGCGCACGTATATCAGTGATAGCCTCCGGCCTGATGCCTGGGCTAGGGGAGCCGGTTTTCGATCGATTGGATGCTGATTTGGCGCATGCGTTGATGAGTATTAATGCGGTTAAAGGGGTTGAGCTAGGGGTTGGTTTTGCCTGTGTTGAACAGAAAGGGAGCGAGCATCAGGATGAAATGACGCCGGATGGTTTTTTGTCTAATCATGCAGGTGGGGTTCTCGGAGGCATCAGTACGGGCCAGGATATTGTGGCACATATTGCGCTAAAGCCAACATCCAGCATTATGATACCGATGAAGAGTATTGATATCGATGGTTGTCCTATTGATGTTGTCACGAAGGGGCGTCATGATCCCTGTGTTGGTATCAGGGCTACACCCATTGCAGAAGCGATGATGGCGATAGTGTTGGCCGATCACCTGTTACGACATCGAGCTCAAAATGCGGAGGTTGTAGTATTAACGCCCAAGATTCCGAGTGCTGTAAACTAGGGGAATGGTTTTCCTTATAGCTTGTCTAGCATGGGTTGTAGTGTTCGGTGAATCGATGCAGGACATTCTGCCAGACTGAGTCGCAACAGCATGGCAACCGCTTGACGCAATGATAAAACGGCCGCTTTCTCCCCCTGAAAATGACACTGCTTGACGACCTGTTTCCATGAATGCTTTTGCAGAACTTTCAGTATCAAAATATTGACTGCTTCCGATGATAACTGCCCCAGTTTCGTTCTCAAAACGGAGATGAACAGTTTTTCTATGGCGAATACGCAGCTGTCATACGTGCGATTACCGAAGGCGAATGAGAGGCCATCTTGCCAGTCATGGGCTGTAACAAGCATGTCGATGGTGCCATTGTTGATGGTGAGATTGTCGATGGTGCAGGTTGTTGCTAGTGCTGCCACTATCGATGGTTCGATATCTCTGAGAGAGTCACAGAGCAATAACGGTAGTTGCTCAATAAAACGATGTCTGGCAAGTGTGTAAAGGGTCTTTCCGGCATCGGTGAGTGGCAGTAGCGCCAGTACAGAGTGCTCGCCGCTGGAGGTGTCACGGGTTGAGCCCAATCGAATCGGCTGTAAGTCGGACTGTTTCCAGAAATTGATCAGTTCTGGTGTCGCGCCAAAACTGCTGGCAATAAAGTCACGGCTGTTTTGGTGACAATCGGCCTGTACCGCTTGAAGTAATTGCTTCCCAAGCCCTTGGCGGCGCAGGCAGGGATGGATGGCGATACGCATGATTCGCTCACCGGAGAGTTCGGTCGCTGCAATGATACCGACATGATTGGCCAGAGACTGGGGCACCAGATGTCCTTGCAGACGTCGCTCTCCCAGCCAGATAGCGTTGGCCATACATTGAGGGATGCTGCCCTCCTTGATCGTCAAAACCGTTCCGGCGACCTGTGAACCACGATACAGCACGTAAATAGAGAGATCAGGGCTGTCCATCACTCTCTGAAGGTCGCGAGGCGTGGTCTGATAGTGTGCCGTGACCAACAAGCCGAACAACGCATTCAATAGCCTTTCATCACTGCAGAGTTGTTGTTGCGATAACTTGATAACCCGATCGTGTTCGGCTGTTGTCGCCATAATGAGCTGATCACTGGCAGGCGATGCGTCCATTAATAGAAGCTCAAAGACTAACGCTTCGACGGGATCTCCCGCAGTCCAACGTATCGGCGTATCAAGGTGGATTTGATGCCATTTCGGTGTGATCCGATCAAGGCTCTTTCTGAATCGAATGGCAAAACCACGTCCGCTGCCTTCGTAGCCGTGTATCGTGGAGGAGAACACAATACGGGCATATTTTTTCAGTAGTCGACCAAGCAAGGAGACCGGTATGGCGGCGGCTTCGTCAACCATGACCAGTACAGCATCGTGATCGTTCAGACAGAGTGCATCAGGTGCAATAAATCGGAGGGTATGGTTCTCGTATTGAATGCAGCCCTCTCTGATTTCACCGTCAGGCAGGCATCGGGTTGCTTGATCAAATAGCGATTTCACCGTGTCAAGTCGCGGGGCTGTTACCAGGATGGAGCCGATGTTCAGTCGTAATATTTGTGCCGCTGCGATGCCAAGCGCTGACGTTTTACCTCGTCCTCTATCCGCCGTCATCACGAGGGGGCGTCGTCGGTGTCCGGTAGCGACTCGCAGAATGGCTTCTACCGCATTGAGTTGGTCGACTGTCCGACAGGGGGTGTCATCGAGAGATGGCTTGCTCTCTCTTTTTGTTGAAGGAACGGTTGAAGGAGCGCAGGGTATTGACGGAAGAGACTCGCCCTCTTGGACAAGGATTGAGTCACGGGACTCCCTGAGTATCCGAGCGATACGATCAATGAAATAGCCTTGAATATCTTTAGGTGAGTATCCATGACTCAGAATGGCGCGGTATTCTGGGTCTTTCATGTGTCGCCATTGGTGCAGTAGTGGACAGAGTATGATGAATAATCCCCCCGCTCGAATAATACCGGATACCAGACCAAGGGCGTTAGGATCTAAGCCGGTATGTGCGTCAATGATGACGGTATCAGCTTCCGTGCCCAGCAGTTTTCTGGTTTGTCGTGGCCGGTAGTGGATGACTTTGTGGTGATCGGTGAAAATATTGCTGATCCAGAGGTTAACGTTGCTGTTTGTTGTGGCAATAGCGGTATCGGCATATTCAAGGCACCACTCGTGGACGCCCGACAACACCAGAGTGCGACGCTGTTGAGCTTGATGAGCCTGTTCCGTGAGTGCTCTTACCAATGCAGAGAAATGGTTTTTTGGTGCCACTCAAATTGTTCCTAGGGATACGATAAAGTCGATAGGTTTGATGGCATCATTTGGGTTATTAATTACGCCAGAACGATGGCAGAAGGATGATTAGCACAGTGATGACCTCTAAGCGTCCCAGCAACATCCCGAAACAGAGCAGCCATTTGGCGGTGGATGGTAGTGTGGCAAAGTTGCCAGCCGGTCCGATGATGTCCCCTAGCCCCGGGCCGACGTTGGCGATGACGGTGACAGTGCCACTGAGGCTGGTGACCAGATCCAGTCCCTGCAGGCTGAGACTAATCACCAATATGGCGATTATCAGGCAATAGGATGAGCCAAAGGCTACCAGTGAGCGGAGAATGTCATTGGTGATCTCTATGCCGTTGTAGTATTGGGTGAAAAACGCTCGGGGGTGGTTTGATTGCTTTAACTGAATATGTAGCAGTTTGAAACCGACCTGAAAACGAAAGATCTTGACGCCACTAGTGGTAGAGCCTGAGCACCCGCCAATGAATGTTAGAACGAAAAATATGCTGATGGCAAAGCCGCCCCAGAGACTGTAATCTGTGACGGAGAAGCCGGTGGTGGTTACCACCGATGTGCAGTTAAATGCGGCCAGTGTCAATGACTCAAACCAGTCATAACTGGAGTTAAACCAGAGCCAGGTGCTGACCAGCAGCCAGATTATCACTAGAAAGACGACAAAGGTTCGTACCTGGCTGTCATGAAACAGAGAGGCTCGGTCGCCACGAAGAAATTTAACAAACAGCACAAATGGCAAACTGCCAAGAATCATGAAGAGAATGGCGATCCAGTGAATCAATGGGTTGCTGAAGTGTCCCATGGAAGCATTTTTTGTGGAGTAACCGCCAGTGGATACCGTTGCCATGGCATGGTTCACAGCATCAAAGAGGTTCATGCCTGCCAACCAGTAGAAAAACATGCAGAGCAGAGTGAGACAGAGGTAGATCACCACGATCTGTTCGGCGATTGAGTGTGAGCGTGGTAATGCCTTTTCTGACCAGTCCGATGACTCGCTTTGGAACAGACGCATGCCTCCGACCTTGAGAAACGGCAAAATAGCGATCGCCATCACGATAAACCCGATACCGCCGAACCACTGAAGGATCGATCGCCACAAAAGGATGCCACCATTAATCGTGGAGAGGTGGGTTATCACAGTGGATCCTGTCGTGGTAATCCCTGACATAGTTTCGAAGAAGGCATCCGTATAGGACATATTCTCTACTAGGGAAAAAGGCAGTGCGGCAAAAAGACCGACCAGTATCCAGCTGACATTGGTTAACAGAAAGATCTGCCGAGTGGTTAGGCTGAACTGTTTGGTGCGCATGAAGACGGTCAACAGACAGCCAGTCAAAAGGGTAATAAAGGAAGACTTTAAAAATGCGATAGTACCAAAATCATCGATCAGCCAAGCGATCATGGCAGGAATCAGCATTAGAATGCCCAGTAGAACCAATAGGAGTCCCGCAACATACAGGACTGGTTTCATGATCTTGGTGATGATGGTTAGCTCCCAAGAATTTAAATTGCGAATTGTAGCGAGTAAGTGCGCCATGTAATTAGGGGTTTATACTAAGTTTTCATGTGCTTGTCATCATCGCTTTTTGTTTAAGGTATTTTTGTTTAAAGTATCATAGGCATAGGTGCATCAACGGTTGATTTTATGAAAAAATACGGGTTTCACCATTGAGTCATGTTATAAAGCACTACTTCTGAGTTTGTCGTGGAGAAAATTATGTCAGGTAGTCAACCAGGCCGAACTCCCTATTCGGTGGCGGAAGAAATTGCGAATAGTTTTTCCCATGGTCTGGGTGTCGTGTTTGGCATTGTTGCCTTGGTGATACTGCTGGTTGAAGCGGTGGCGCTTAATGATACCGTTCGTATCGCCAGCTTCAGTATCTACGGCGGCAGTATGATTCTGCTTTTTCTCGCGTCGACGCTTTACCACGCAGTTCAGGCGCCAGATCTCAAACGCTGGTTCAGGCTGTTAGACCATTGTGCCATCTACCTGCTGATCGCTGGCACCTATACGCCATTCATGCTGATAACCCTGAAAGGCTCTTTTGGTATGACGTTGTTGATTGTCGTTTGGTCTCTTGCTGGTCTGGGACTGATTTTCAAACTGGTATTTAGGCACCGGTTCAAAACACTGTCGCTAATGACGTATATTGGCCTGAGTGGCCTATCGTTGGTGGCTGGCGGGGAGCTGATAGAATGTCTGGCTGTTGGCGGGATTTGGCTGCTAGTGGCGGGAGGCGTTGTCTACAGTTTGGGCGTGATTTTCTATCTCTGGGATCGGGTGCCGTTTAATCATGCGATCTGGCATCTATTTGTACTGAGCGGCTGTGTGTGTCACTTTCTGGCGATTTACGAATATGTTTTACCTCCCTCACCGATCGATTGTCTGGTGGCAAAGAATGTTTATGGATGAGGATTACGTGGATAATACTGGAATTGTTGATCCTGAAAATGGTATGTAATAGGCTGATTTAACAGTAGATTTGGATGGAGATTAATGAATTCAACTTATGATATTGCTATAGCTGGTGCTACGGGAGCTGTTGGCGAAGCGATGCTGTCGATCTTGGAAGAGAGAGGTTTCCCTGTCGGTAAACTGTATCCGCTAGGCAGTGAGCGATCATCTGGTAGTAGTGTTTTCTTCAGAAATCGTTCCTGTTTGGTTGAAAATATTGAAGATTTTGATTTTTCTAACGTTCGTATTGCACTGTTTTCGGCTGGTCATTCGGTGTCAGCCGAGTATGCACGAGAAGCGGCAGCCACTGGTTGCGTGGTGATTGATAACACGTCCTATTTTCGCTACGAGGATGATATTCCTCTCATCGTGCCGGAAGTGAATCCTGAGGCTGTCATGAATTACCGGCATCGTAATATTATTGCCAATCCCAACTGTTCAACCATTCAGATGCTGGTTGCGCTTAAGCCGTTGCATGATGCGGCGACGATTCGCCGTATCAACGTTTCAACCTATCAATCAGTGAGTGGGGCTGGTATGCGGGGCATAAAGGTTTTAGCGGATCAGACGGCTCGTCTACTGAATGCTAAGCCGATTGATGTTGATGTTTTCAGTAAGCAGATTGCATTTAATGTTATTCCACATATTGATAGCTTTCAAGAAAATGGTTATACCCGAGAAGAGATGAAAATGGTTTGGGAAACTCGGAAAATCTTGGGAGATGATACGATTCAGGTGAATCCAACGTGTGTCCGAGTGCCAGTTTTTTATGGTCACTCTGAATCTGTAGCTATAGAGACTAAAGATAAATTGACGGCGTCTGACGCACGTGAGTTGCTTGAGGCAGCGCCTGGTATCATCGTGATGGATGAGCAGAACGATGGTGGGTATCCAACCCCAGTTGGTGATAGCTATGGGCGGGACGAGGTTTTTGTCGGACGAATACGGGATGATATCTCCTGCGAACGGGGGTTGAATCTTTGGATTGTGTCAGATAACGTGCGAAAGGGTGCCGCACTTAATAGTATTCAGATTGCCGAGCTATTGATAAAATCCTTCGTTAAATGATAGATTAAGTGATATAAAAAACGCCTTGGTCTGATGGAGGAGGCAGCATGATAAAAATTATGTGGTTTTGTAGATTTTGTAGATTTTGTAGATGTTATCTGTGATGTCGGACTGCCAGCTTGGGCGACAAAAATAATCAAGGAATAGGGATCATGCAACGCAAGCTGATAGTGATCATGGCTGTTGCTGGATTGATTTCTACGGGTTCTGTGTTCGGGCTAGGGTTAGGGAAAATTACGGTTAGCTCGTCTCTAAATCAGAGGCTCAATGCTGAAATTGAACTAATTCAGACGATGGACCTATCCAATCCGGAGATCCTTCCTCGTTTAGCAACGCCGGATGACTTTCGGCGTGCAGGTATTGAGCGACCGCCTATATTGTCAGATCTTAGATTTGAAACCTTTAAAAATAACAATGACATACTGAAAGTTCGTGTTACGAGTAATGTGCCGGTGGTCGAGCCTGTTTTGAATTTTCTGTTAGAGGTTTACTGGCCCAGTGGTCGCCTGATGCGTGAATATACGTTGTTTTTTGACCCTCCGTCGTTTAACAATACCGTTCAGAAGGACTCTAAAAAACACTCTGTGCGTACTCCTGATGCTGTGGCACCTCCTGATGCTGTGGCACCTGCTTCCACCATCCGCTTACACACAGTTAAAAAGGATGAGACGCTTTGGGATATTGCTCTCAAGTATCGGTCTGAGCATACAGCTATTGCTCGGCAGATGATGATGCAGGCTATTCAGTTGGAAAATCCAGAGGCTTTTGTCAAGGGCGATAGGCATAAGCTGAAGGATGGAAGTATCCTGCGTATACCTGACCGTATCATACCGACTGGTAGAGGCATAGTGGCCAGCCAGAATATCATAAAGCAAGATAATGTCAGACATATTGCTACTAGCAGTCGAACAACCCCTGATAAGGTATCAACGATCATAAAGGATGATGGTCGGTTAACCGTTGTCTCGCTTCTAGGGAGTCGTGATCAAGGTGCTGATCAAGAGGGTGCTGATCAAGAGGAGGAGGGAAAAAACTCGACAAAGAGTACTGCGTTTGACAATGAATTGGTCATCAATTCTGAGCAGATTAGCGCCTTGAACCGAGAGCGTGCTGTAAGTCAGGAGAGGCTTGGTAAACTCTCCAGCGAGCTTGAAACTTTAGATCGGTTAATCACTCTCAAAAATAATGAACTGGCAGCTATACAGAGAGCGGAGCAACCTGAGGAAGTGTTTATTGACTACAACTACCAACCTGACAGCGATACCCTGCAATCTGAGATATCTCAGAAAGTCACTAGCACGAAGCTGGCGCAAAACATTCAGCCCTCCGCAGTGCTGCTAGATAAAAAGACGAGCGAAGTGGAGCAACAACAAGCAGCGTCGTTTGTCGACCAGCAGACAGTCACTGGCATTAAACCGGTAGATGCCTCACTGCAAAACATTCAGCCCTCCGCAGTGCTTCTAGATAAAAAGACGAACGAAGTGGAGCAACAACAAGCAGCATCGTTTGTCGACCAGAAGACAGTCACTCGCACTAGTTCGCAAAATATCCAGCCTTCTGCGGTGATGGATGAGAAAAACTGGGGGGAAAGACGACAAAAAACGTCGGTTGTTGACCGGTTTTTGGACATGCTTTCGTCTGTGGGATGGGCTGCGGGTGGTATTTTGTTCATTGTTGTCATTGTTGTCGGTGTTGTGCTGGTAGTTCGCAGGCGTGCTCAATCTAAGGACGTTTACCTGGACTCCCTTGATGCTCAAAATGTGGTTTCGCCTGCAAGTAGCGAGCAGATGGCTTTTAAGAACTCTCTTAATGGTCAAAATAGGGTTGCGTCTACAGATAGTGATACAGATAGTGATACAGATAGTGATACAGATAGTGATACAGATAGTGAACAGGTTAATTTGGGTAGTAGTGTGAATGATGCTGGACAGTCGACGACAACAACACAGCCCATTGAGCTGAATATCGACCTAGAAATGGATCAGAGCTTTCTAGATGGTCACGATAGCGTAATAGATGAGGTTGACATCTGTGTTTATTATGGTCGCTTCCAGCATGCATCGGATATTCTGAAGAGAGCCATTGCTTCAGAGCCAAGTAATAGCAGTTATCACTTGAAGTTGATGGAGCTTCAATCTGCCCAAGGTGACCTCGATGGCTTCGATGGCTTCGAAGAGCAACTGGCATTATTGGGTGCGGATATTGATAATGACACACGGTTGAAAATAGCAGAGGCTCAGTCCCGTTTTGCAAGCGTTGAAACGGAGGAAAATAAAAATGAATTATCGAGTCTTGATTTTGATATAGATATTGATTTATCACTTAAAGAGAGTTTACAGGATATTGTTCCCGGAGATAACCAAGAATTAAAATATGGACAGGAAAATATAATTAGTTCTGAAAAATTCGGAGATGCTTCTAACTTGTTGGCAGGTGACTCTGCTAAAATAGAAGATGGTGGCGGACTTAATGAAAATGAGAGTGTTAGTAAATCAGACATTTCATTGGATGATTATGCTGATGACAATTCGATCGATTTCGATAACCTTGATATTGAAAATCTTGACGCTGACCAAGCGTTGGAAGATGCTGTAGAGGCGGAAGACGATTCGATCGATTT
>JAGLCE010000064.1 GCA_023146365.1 Endozoicomonadaceae bacterium | reverse complement strand
GTTTAATTCTGAAGTGTTTTACACATTATTGTAACGTCAAATAAAAGCATTCTAGTGCGCTGTTTGATGTTTTAAAGGCAATATATGCCTTTAAAACACCGTTAATTTCGAACAAAAAGAAAGCAATCATCCACTTTCTCATATTCCAGGCGCAAGCTGCCATAAGAAGATTAATCTTGTCGCCTTCACTACCTTTGAGCCAGTTTCTTGAAAGTCGATGATCGTGTTTCAAGTGTCCAATGACCGGTTCGATGGCAGAGCGTTTCTGGCACAGCCTTCGTTTTCTTTGTCGTGCTTTTTCGTTATCCCGTTTGAGTGTAGTACTTGGAAAAATAATTTCAACCTTCCACTTACAACCTCTATAGCCTCGATCAACAACGGCTATTAATACAGGCATTTTCCTATTTTAATCTGCGGATGCCAGTGCTGCCTTTAGCGTTTTGGAATCATGCTCATCATGATTCTCGACACCCACAATCACCTTACTCTCCAGCTCATGCAAGCGGTATATCTTATTCTTATCTTTAGGTTGTTTGTGCCAGAACACGTTCAAACAACGTAAATCGTTTTACTGCATCTCGCAAGTCTGGTTCGGGTCATTTTCTTGGTAGCTCGTGCAATAAAATACCTGCGGTTGTTCGTAAGCGTTTTAGTGTTCCCTAGTAGTTGGTCGGACTGATAAAAGTCAATAAATTTAATTTTGCCACCCACCAAGGGGTGTGGAATTGTACTCGACCTCGAAATAGATGCGCCACGTTCAAGTACTCTATTACGAACCCCCTTATCCTTCAATCACTCATCATGTTTACGGCTTTTGTGAGCACTATCAGCTATTTAAAACAAGCGAGTATATTCGTGGATGGATCAATTATTTTGGCATCGCCAAAGGCTATCAACGCTGTGTCGATCTTGATCATTGGATTTGTCGTAGAGTGAGAATGGCCTATTGGAGACAATGGCGAAAATTAAAGTGATCGAGCATTTAGAGTGATTGAGCATCAGATCTTGCATGCACCACCGGCACAGTCGTCTTTATCTTGGTGCTGCTCGTCGCTCGAGCCATCCCGAGTGTTGTGATAGTACAGAGTCTTGATGCCGAGCTTATAGGCAGTCAGTAGGTCTTTTAACAGTAGCTTCATGGGTATTTTTCCCTCTTCGAAGCGACTAGGATCGTAATTGGTATTCGCAGAGATGCTCTGGTCGATGAACTTCTGCATGATGGCGACCAGTTGCAGGTAGCCGTCGTTACCGTTGATATCCCAGAGCAGCTCGTACTGATTATGCAGACGTTCATAGTCGGGTACTACCTGCTTCAATATACCGTCTTTGCTGGCTTTGACGCTGACATAGCCTCTGGGGGGCTCAATGCCGTTGGTGGCGTTGGATATCTGAGACGAGGTTTCTGACGGCATCAGTGCGGTTAGGGTCGAGTTTCGCAGACCGTCAGTTTTGATCGCTTCGCGCAGAGTTTCCCAATCGTAGTGTAGCGTTTCATCGCAGATTTCGTTGATATCTTTCTTGTAGGTATCAATCGGGAGGATGCCTTGGCTATACGTGGTTTCATTGAATTTGGGGCAGGCGCCTTGTTCTTTGGCCAGGCGATTGGATGCCTTCAGCAGGTAATACTGGATCGCTTCAAAGGTTTTATGGGTCAGGCCGTTGGCGGAACCGTCCGAGTAACGAACCCCATGTTTTGCTAAGTAATAGGCAAAGTTGATAACACCCACTCCGAGTGGACGGCGATTCATGGTGGCGTTCTGGGCAGCGATGATAGGATAGTCTTGGTAGTCCAGCAGGCTGTCCAGAGCGCGGACAATCAGGTCGGCCAGATCTTCCAGCTCATCCAGATGGTCAAGTTTGCCCAGGTTGAAGGCTGCCAAGGTGCACAGGGCGATTTCACCGTCAGGATCATTGATCCCTTTCAATGGTCGGGTCGGTAGTGCAATCTCCAGACAGAGGTTGCTCTGGCGCACCGGTGCCATGGCCGGATTAAAGGGGCTATGGGTGTTGCAATGATCCACGTTTTGTAGATAGATACGACCGGTGCCTGCCCGCTCTTGGGCGAACAGGGAAAACAGCTCAATCGCTTTCAGGGTTTTTTTGCGAATGGCCGGATCCTGTTCGTACTGAGTGTACAACGCTTCGAATCTCTTCTGATCTGCAAAAAAAGCGTCATAGAGACCCGGTGTATCGCTGGGGGAGAACAGCGTAATGTTGCCGTTTTCGATCAAACGCTGATACATCAAGCGGTTCATTTGAACGCCGTAATCAATGTGGCGTACTCGATTTTCTTCTACACCACGGTTGTTTTTCAGTACCAGAAGATTTTCCACTTCATAGTGCCAAAGTGGATAAAACAGCGTCGCCGCACCGCCACGGACGCCGCCCTGAGAGCAAGACTTTACGGCGGTCTGGAAATACTTGTAGAAAGGAATGCAGCCAGTATGAAAGGCTTCGCCATTGCGGATCGGACTGCCAATCGCACGGATGTTGCCCACATTGACACCGATGCCGGCACGCTGGCTGACATATTTGACGATGGCACTGGCGGTCGCATTGATGGAGTCCAGCGAGTCGCTGCACTCAATGAGGACGCAGGAACTAAATTGTCGGGTCGGAGTGCGGACGCCGGACATGATCGGTGTTGGCAGTGACAGTTTGAAGGTAGACACGGCGTCATAGAAGCGTTGGATGTAATCCATTCGAGTCGTTTTGGCGTATTGAGAAAACAGGCAGGCACCAATCAGCATATAAAGAAACTGAGGGCTCTCAAAGTATTCGTTGGTGACTCGATTTTGTACCAAATATTTGCCTTCCAGCTGCTTGACAGCGGCATAGCTAAAATTCATGTCGCGGTTGTGATCCAGGAAGCCCTCCATGGTGATGAACTCTTCCTTGGTATAATCCAGCAGCAGTTGGTTATCGTATTTTTTCAGTTCTACCAAGCGTACCACGTGATCGTAGAGCGGGGGCGGCTCAAACTGACCAAACGCTTTCTTGCGTAGATGGAAAATAGCCAGGCGGGCGGCAAGATACTGGTAGTCCGGGCTCTCCCTGGAGATCAGGTCTGCCGCAGATTTGATGAGGGTGTCGTGAATATCAACCGTCTGAATGTCATCGTAAAACTGAATATGGGACTTCAACTCAACCTGAGAAACGGACACATTGTCGAGATTGTTGGCGGCCCAAGTGATAACGCGGTGGATTTTTTCGAGATTCAACCGATCTTTTTGTCCGTTACGCTTGGTGACCTGAAGATTTTTGTTCATGAAGCTCTGTCCCCGTGATCAATATCATCAGGCGGTACCTGACAAGGCTGTTAAGTAGGTTTAGTCTCTGTGAGCACCCGCAACATACTATTTATGGATGGTTCGGAAGTGTTATGACCTCGTGACGACTGCAGAGATTGCGGTCGGCAAGTCGGTTCTAACGGGTTCTTTCATGGAAGCCCTTCTTGGTGTTGACGTACTATGTAAGGTAAGACTCGGTGTAAGGTAAAACTCGGTTGCTCTACTTAATGGTTAATGGTGGATCATGGCTTAATGGTGGATCATGGCTTAATGGCGGATCTTACGTCATCATGTTCAGCTAGAGTGCTTATTGGCTGACTCTACAATATCTTGGGCTATTACAATGCATAAACACAAGATAAAGCGGTACTATCGGATTTTCAAGTAGGATAATGTCGGTAAAAACTGTGCATAAGGTGTGAGTAATGGTGATGGTGTTAGTGATTGCAAACGTAAGGGTTGTGATTCCACCAAAGCTCGCAAGGCGTCAAGTCGGTGAACAATTTAGATGTGTGGTACTCGATATTTTTTTAATCGTTCGACCTGTGAGCATGAATTTTTTCTGTTATCTAAGGAAATCGTACTTTAGTGGGCTATCTTGTAGTGCGCTTTGCGCTGCTTGGTCATCAGTATGACGATTTGACAGGGCAGGCCAAGAATGAAACGTTATATTTTATTATAAATTGTATATGAATGGTGACAAAAGCTGTTTTGGTTACAGAGTGCAACAGTGAATATCGTGAGGTATCAGTAAACTATGGCTATCGTAATACAGCAGGGTGTGACAAACGTTGATGTCAATAATCTATCGTCAGACAGTCACTTATTTAGCTTGATCAGGACAACTTTTTTTGGAAACCATTGTGGAAAATGCTGACTTCGGACGGGTTCTTATTGTTGAGGATGATGAGCGTCTTGCCGCTTTAACCAAGAAATATCTTGAAAACAATGGACTATCTGCCGCCATAGAGGGCAATGGTGCCCAAGCTGTGTCTCGTATTTTGAAAGAAAAGCCAGATTTGGTGGTGTTGGATCTGATGCTTCCGGGTGAAAATGGAGTGTCGATCTGTCGGCGAGTACGACCCGATTATGATGGACCTATCCTGATGCTGACGGCCAGAAAAGATGACCTCGACGAAGTGTTAGGGCTGGAAATGGGCGCTGATGACTATGTCGCTAAGCCCGTGCGTCCTCGGGTGTTGCTGGCTCGAATCCGTGCACTGATGCGCCGACGGTTGTTGGTTGTCGATAAAACAGAGAATGCGGGGGCGGTTCGCTTAACCTTCGGTAATCTGGTGGTGAACAGCGCTATGCGTGAAGCCTGGCTTGAAGATCTGAGTGTTGATCTGACCAGCGCTGAGTTCGACCTACTCTGGTTGCTCTGCTCCAATGCGGGTCGGGTACTCAGTCGAGAAGAGATTTTTGAGAAGCTGCGGGGTATTGAGTATGACGGGCAGGATCGTTCCATTGATGTTCGGGTCTCTCGAATTCGTCCCAAGATTGGCGATGATCCGATGCATCCCCGCTTAATTAAAACCGTTCGCTCCAAAGGGTATCTGTTTGTCAAAAACAGTCTGGATTAAGTGTTATTGTGAGCAGCATATTTCTACGAATTTACGGTGGACTGTTGTTTACCCTAGTGTTGGTGGCGGTGCTGTCTGGTATGGCGCTGACCATTAGCCATTGGGTAAGGCTGCAGGACTACCGAGAAAGTACCGCACAAGGCACCTTCGGTATGCTGGCCTGGCAGTTGAATCGTTTAGACACTGCGCTATGGAACCCTCAACTGGTCGACTGGGGGCAGCGGCTGGGTATTCCCCTGGAGGTCGTTGCCAGCGATCAATCAGACCTCAGTCAGCGGGTGCTGGACAAATTAGTGAATGGCCGAGCCATTGTGGAATCTAACAGCGATGATAGTTTTCGTGTGTTTTCCCGTATCAATGAGCAGGTGTTGTTGGTGAGTACTGTCACAGACCTGAGCGAGCAGTTGGCTTCTGGGAGTGCCACGCTAACGCGTAATTGGCTACAGTCCTTCCCTGCATCAGAACGTCAACGGGTGCTGAAAGATATAGGGAGCCGTCTGTTCAGGTATCCGTTGAATTTGCTGGAATCACCGATTCACACGCTGGGTTCTCGACAACTGTCATTGCTACGAACCGGGTATCCACTGGTCATGTTTAACCCCCATGATCGAACGATGACGCTGTATGTCGGTATGACCGATGATCATCGGATTCTGCGAATAGGACCCGTTGAACTACTGAATCTCTATCCGTTTCGACTGTTGGTCGCGATCGGCCTGTTCATGTTGGCATCGATCAGTATCGCTATTTATGTTCTGGTGCGCGGATTAGAGCGGCGACTGCGTAAAATGGAAGAAGCGGCAACCCATATATCGCAGGGTAATCTGGATGTTCGTGTCAATATGGATGGTTCTGACTCCATGGGTCAGTTGGCTCTGGCATTTAATAGTATGGCGAGCCATATCCAGCGGCTGTTGAGTATTCAGAAAGAGATGATTCGTGGCGTCTCTCATGAGTTGCGTACACCAGTAGCGCGTTTGCGGTTTGCCCTGGAAATGGTGGCCGATGCAGACACGTCCTCTGAGCGGGAGCAGTATATCGGCGGGATGGATCATGATATCGAAGAGCTGGATAAACTGGTGGATGAGATTCTGACGTATGCCAACCTCGAACAGGGCACACCGGTCATTCATTATGAGCGTGAGGATGTCGACCAGATTATCGCTCAGGTAGTAGATGAGCATTGTCGTTTACAAAATCGTGTCACCATTGAGCATGTGCCGTGCAAGGCATTGGAGCATCGTCGCTGGATTGATGTCGATAAGCGTTACATTCACCGAGCGATTCAAAACTTGGTCGGTAATGCGTGCCGCTATGCGGAGTCAACAGTGCGAGTGTGTTTCAGTGTCAGTCACGATAGCTGTCGGGTTGATGTGGAAGACGATGGTTCAGGCATTCCTGAAGAACAGCGAGACTGGGTATTTACCGCATTTTCACGTCTTGATGACAGCAGAACCCGTGCATCGGGTGGGTATGGACTGGGTTTATCGATGGTGTGCCGCATCATGAACTGGCATAACGGCCAAGCGATGGTTGGTAAGAGCGAGCGGTTCGGTGGTGCGCGGTTCAGTCTGGTCTGGCCTCGTCGGCAGGTTCGGTGATGAGAATTTTAAGGACTCTCTTCTGGCTCAGGTCGCAGATCCGTCAGGTACTGTTCCAGATGGTTTACCTGAATGGCTGGCATCTCCATGCCGATTTTAGTTCGACGCCACAGGATATCATCCGCCGTTACCGCCCACTCCTGTTGAACCAGATAGTCCACTTCCTGCGCGTATAGACCATTACCAAAGTATTCTCCTAGAGATTCCAAACTTTGGCAGTGCTGAAGCAGCTCTTTAGTGCGTGTGCCGTAGGTACTCAGGTAGCGTTGTTGTATGTCCACGGGTAACCACGGGAATGACACCGAGATCTCTTTGGCGAAGACGGCTATATCGGCACATTCGCCACCTGGTAGTCTGGCTGTTGCCGTCCAGGGAGAGCGCATGGATGAAAACCACGGGGTCAGTTTGTTCAGAACCGCCTCGGCCAGTTTACGGTAAGTGGTTAATTTACCGCCGAACACATTGAGCAGAGGCGCATGACCATTGTGGTCGCTGACGGTTAAGGTGTAGTCCCGTGTGATGGATGAAGGGTTATTTGATTCGTCGTCGCATAGAGGTCGTACTCCTGAAAAACTGTGAATAATATCGTCTTTCGTTAACTGTTGCTTGAAACTGTTGTTGACCAGTTTCAGCAGATAGTGCGTCTCTTCTTCAGAAATAGTGGTTTTTTCAGGATCTCCTTCATACTCAATATCGGTGGTACCGATGATGGAATATTTATCCATCCACGGAATAATAAACACAGCACGACTATCGTTGTTCTGGATAATATAGGCATGAGGCTGGTTATGAAGCTTCGAAACAACAATATGACTTCCCTTGATCATACGGATGCCATATTTCGAAGGTAGTTGTAATTGGTTTTTTATAAAGTCAGCCACCCAAGGGCCAGCAGCATTCACTAGGCTTTTGGCATAATACAGGGTCACCTCACCGCTCTCATGGGTGAGTTGTACTTCCCAGCAAGGCGTAGCTCCATCAATGCGCTTGGCTGAGGTGCAGCGTGTTCGGGTCAGAATCTTTGCGCCATTTTCTTTGGCGGCAATCGCATTGGTAATAACGAGTCTTGCATCATCGACCCAGCAGTCTGAATATTCGAAGGCGGTCTTGAAGGTCGGCTTTAGCGGTGACGTTTCGTCCAGTTTTACGGTTCGGCAACCGGGCAACACTTCTCGGCGAGCCAGAATGTCATAAAGAAAGAGGCCGCAGCGAATCATCCAAGCGGGTCGTAGGTGGGCAGAGTGGGGAAGCTGGAAGCGCATGGGTTGAACGAGGTGTGGTGCTATTTTCAGAATGATTTCCCGCTCTTTTAATGCTTCACGCACTAGTCTGAATTCGTAGTGTTCCAGGTAGCGCAGACCACCATGAATTAGCTTGCTGCTGGCAGATGACGTGGCTGATGCCAAGTCGGCCTGTTCACAAAGCAATACACTCAATTTACGACCGGAGGCATCGCGGGCAATGCCTACGCCGTTGATTCCTCCGCCAATAATCATCATGTCCAATGGATGTTCAGCGGTTATTCCAAGTGGTGTGACAGTCTGCATAGCCCAAGTTTCGTTGTTAAATTAAATCAGAATAGGTTCATTCTAAAAAAAATCAGTGAAAATTCAATGGTTCATAAGCCATTAAATGTCAGATTCGAAAGGGTAAGCAAGTATCAGCCTACGATAGCCAGTTTGATGTCGCTGGTGTAACACATTCGTGATGTAATCAGCCAGTGTGGCAAGGCAGTCATCATGATCCATACAGCTGTTTCGGTGATAGTAACGATTGAGTTGTGTCCGACAGTGAGCCGAGGTGCATGATAGCATGACTGATCTCCTGTGTTAGGCTGGCTGTTACCCTATACCATAATAAAAAATAGAGAGGCTATCATAAAAAAATAGAGAGGCGAAACCTCACGAGTAACCGATAAACCCAGATTGACCTCGTTGGAACCACTACTTTTAGATGAATCTTTAGGCGCTACTACTGTAAATGCTGCTGCATGAATTCGCCGACACGATTGGCAGATGGCGCTATATGCACGATTGAGTCTGAGCTAGTGCAAGGTGATCGAACCAGACTGAGCACTACTTGTTGCGTACATCTATATGTAGAATTTTGTTATTTTTAACAATTACATATTCTAGACCCGTCATGCTAACTGGTTTGTTAGATTGACTTAGGCCATCAAAATCAAAGTCAAAACAGACAACACCAGGCTGTATCTCACTAACCGTATTGACAATCCAGTTCAATTGTTTGAACGAACCGTGATGCGCTCTTTGCATGTCCATTATACTTTCAACACCTATAAAATATTCAATGTTACGGGAACAAAATGTGGAGTCTTCGGTAAACAAATTTTCTATGCTAGAAAAATCACTCTCGTTTGACAGATCAAAATAACGTTTTGCTAAATCTAATTCTTTTGACATATTTGCTTCCTTATATCTTATTGATTGGTCATCCCCCATCTTTAATCGACGACAAAAGTAGAGGGTCAGGCGGCTAGCTTCAATTTAATTGCTGGAGTGGTTCCGCCGAGTGACATATTAGACCAAGACAAAAACATGATCATATATTAATCAGTCCAAGTACTTTCATCATGTAGTTTTCGCACCACCCACCATTTTTTCGTTGGTTCTTGATACCTGCCTTAACAGAAGTGTTCAGTGTGAGAAGATTGAGAGTCACCTGTCTTGCAACAGGCAGGTTCTCAGCAGCAAAGCTTTCTCTTGCCCTGCAACGACCACGCAGGCATCACTCGAGCATTAGGCTGTAAGAACTATTTTGCTAAGCCATACCACTCATGTCAATGTGGATTTAACGAGAATACTAATGGCCTGCTGCGGCGATTCTTTCTTGTCCTTCTTTATTGGCTTGTTAGGTGCTAAATTACCATTTAGACAATAGCTATTTGTTTTGTTTCGACGATTAAAAAAATTAAAGGATATCGACATAAAGGAAAAAATTTTATGTTGATATACTAGTGTTTTTACTCGGAAAATCAGATAACTAGTTTAACGGAATATATGGGTGTCCCCTATTATCAAAAAGCCAAAAGCCAAAAGCCAAA
>JAGLCE010000063.1 GCA_023146365.1 Endozoicomonadaceae bacterium | reverse complement strand
AAAAGCAAAAAGCAAAAAGCTATTAGCCTTTACGCACTGTTGCCTTTTTTATCAAAAAATACCCTCCTGCCAAAACAAAAATAAGAGAACTAATACCAAATAAAGTGAACGGATCTAAATGTGTTATATCTAAATCTATAACGTGCCTAGAAACGCCAATAATAGCAACTAATAACACTGTTTCTACATGCACTACATCTTCTTTTAAATATATTTTTATTGTGTTCAATAACTCAATTCCAATAAGCACTGATAAAAATCCTCCAAAAATAGGATGTAAATGGCTCATTATATTTCCGCCTTTTTGGAATGAATTTTCAATACTTGCTGCGATACCCCCAAAAAGCATTACTAAAAAGACCACTGTCGTATATACCACGATAAGTAATAAGGAAAAAAGCAGTACAATAATTAATACACGTTCTATTTGCTCTACAATTTTTAATACTTTATTATTCATATTATTGGTTTTTAATTGTCAACTGGTTAATATACGTGCCTAGTACAATAGCAGAAATAACGGCTAAATGGAGCCTCTAAACATCGTTTCTCAGCTCAAAGAATTAGCTAACAGTTAAACGAGCGGTGACCTCAGCATAACCAACGACTTTAGCTGCGCTCATTAAACTTTCCTCATTTTGTCACCCATTACGAAACTCACTGGGGCATTTAACGCCAAATAATCGGTTTGATACCTGTTTCTAGTGCTCTGCACCGGTGTTCGACGTACCTATCCCGCAGAACATATTTTTGGCACACCATAGAGCAGCAAAAACTGAGTGCCTTTGCGAATGTTCGCTGCCATAGCGGCCAGTCCAAAAATCGTCGCATTTTTAGCAAGACCCATGAACCGAGTTCTGGCAAGCCCGTAATCACCCAGTTCAAGGTGACAAAACTTGCGAAACAGTAGGTCTCTATATAAGCATTGAGTCAACTGCACATCGGACAAGCGATACCATGTCCCAAGCAATAAAGCCCGAAACAACGTCAGCAGAGGGTAGCCGGGGCGACCTGTTTTAGAGGCGTAAATTGAGGAGAGCAACTTTTCAATATCTGACCAGTCCAACAACGCTTCCGTATCATCAAGACTATGAAGAATTGGATGACTTAGGTCAGTGGCTGAGACGAAACGCTTGGGCTGTGTTGTGAAGGATTTTTGCATGCCGATATTTTACCAGAATATGATCGGCTTTGTTGAGTTATGCTGAGGTCTCATTCGATTAAATTCTTGATTTAACAAGAGGCTCAAGAGTTGTTTTTTTAAAATAATATTGCATTAAAAGATATCTGGATTTTAATGAACGGAAATTTCATGAAACTAAATTAATGCAATAATGTCGAACTCAGTTGTAGCTAACACAAGACAGTTGCTACCGATATTTCTAATTTCTAATTTCTAATTTCTAATTTTTATGGTTATTTTATGAATGTAACAAATAATACTACAGCGGTTAATTTGCTAGACTCTCCTGCAGGCAGTGGGCAGGATTCCTCTTCCACAACAAATAGAGTGATTGGTGTGGAGGTCGATAATCTATCTGCTCCAATAGATCCAGAGCGTGCTGTCGTGTTAGATAAGCCACTGGCTGAAAGGAGCGCAGAAGAAGAACAGTCTAACCCCGGCCAATCTAAGCCGTTGGTTAAGTTTAATTCAGCTTGCGTAATCGAAGAATCTGGTAAACCATTATCATCGCTCTCAAGTAGACAAGAGAGTCCAGTACAGGCGGAGTCTATGCTAGATGAGCGTGTAGGAATTCAAAGAGCTTCAATCGAGATCACACTGGATGATAAAACTTTATTGAGCATTAATAAGGCAGTCGAGAATAAGAATCAGAAAGAACTTGATCGACTATTACAACAGCATAGCGTTCATGGCGATACTATACTAACAAACAGGACTCTAATAAGAGCGCTAGAAACTGCTATCTATCATGATGAAAACATGGCTATATCCTTGATTAATGCAGGGGTTGGTGTCAAGTATGAGGATGAGCGCCGCTCTACATCAGGGTTGGCTTTTGCGTTTTCCTGTTCAAAGCACGCTGCAGCAGAAGCTCTGCTGAAAAAAGGGGCAAACCCTGATGGCTGTAGCTATGATACGCAAAAACCTCTGCTTTGCACTATTAAGGAAAAAGACTTAAACGGTTTTGAATTATTGCTAAAATATGAGCCTACACTAGAATTTAGTTTTTTAAAAGTCGCTTTAGACGAGCTTATTAATATTGAAAGTAAAAAAAATAAAGCGCCTGCTCGTGGAGTAAGTGTGGCTGATCATGAGAGAAATGTGGCTAATAATGATAGAGACGCCATTAATTTATTGGAAATGGCTAAAGTGTTAATTAACGCTGGCGTTAATGTTAAAATTGCTAAGGGTAATACATTAATTAGATTTAATGTTAAGGGTAATAAATTAATTGATGCTCCTCCTGTTCTTGAAGAATATGGGGTAGGTGGGCGTAGAAATAATAAGGATTATGGTGGAGAAAGCGTTATTTATAAGGCCGTCAATTTAAATAATTTCGGTCTATTAGAGCTCCTGCTTAATAAGGGGAATGATGTTAATGCTTGGATGAGAAAGAAAACAAATTCTTGTAATCCACTTTGTCATGCTACTTTTGCAAAAAAACAGGATTTGATTGATTTGTTATTAACTTATGGAGCTGACGTTAATGCCTTCTTCTCTGATCCTAACGACGAAGGATTCGTTATTACTCCGGTACAAATTGCAATTATGGCGGAAAATCCTGACATGGATATTATAAAATTTTTAATAAACAATCATGCGATAGTGCATCAATCTGTACTTAGTGACTATAAAAAATTGCTGACAAACAAAAAGATGGATGATTTACGATATCCTCCTCCTCCTCTTCTAACCCTTAAGTCTATGTGCTTACGGAAAACGCTCATATATTGTGGTGATGTGAGCGACAATAATAATTTGAATAAAAAAAGTACTTTGAATGTAGTGAAGCATTTGAGTAAAATTAAATCCAATGTTAAATCGTTACAGCTTAGTCATTATTTTGAAAATGATTTGCTAATAGGAATAGGTAGAATTTTAAATTGCACTTCATTTAATGTGTTAGCGCACAAGCAAGATGAAGAAGGAAGATAGAGGCAAAAGTAAATAAAATGCAATGATGGCATGATACTCATTTCTGGGACGAAACGCTTGCCATTGAAGTTTGATGAAGATGCCTTCGCACTTTGCCCCTGTTTAATGACAGATTGGCGGAGGTCACTGTTAATCTGGATGCTCCCGTTACAGAGCCCTCCGACTCGGTTGGACAAACACCATCATCTTGCTCTGAGTATTGATGCTTTCCCCATGAATAAAACAGTGGCACTAAAAAGGAATGTGTCGCCTAAACTTACAAAGGAGAGTCGAACCACAACCAGTGAGTGGCATGACCCTTTATTTTTCCTTTATTGTTCTACCCATAATATATAATTTTATTTGCTTTGGCGTGCTCAATAGTACCCCTCGCAATGATATTACATCTGAAGGGGCAAACTAGCGCATCAAATACGCACTCATCACAGAGAGTATGGCGACAGGGGTAAAGCACATAAGTTACTTCGTTCGCTCGACAAATTGGGCACATATTAGCTTCACCAAGTTGTGATGATGACGCTTCACAGATCTCGGTCTGTGCTGTTACTCCACTTGTGTTATCATCACAGCCACCGATCGCACCCAACAAAGCTGAAGTTTCGAAACAGGAAGCGTGATCTTGAGCGTGCTTCTCCTTCTTCTCCTCCTCATTTATATAGTCTGCGACGTCAGCAGGCAAGAATTTCATCCTAATTGGATTAAGCTTGCTTATAAAGTCTGTTAAAACTGCTTTTATTTTCTCGTCCTTCCAAGAAGCCGTCTCGGCCTTGCTAGCCATTGCTTTTCGCTGTTCACCGTTCATAAAAGCATCTACAATGTTGTCACTCGTCATGCGCTTTTGAATAAACGGACAGCCAGGGTACAGTTTGGCATGCTCATGATCAGGAATAAAACCAAGCTTTTTGAAGACCTTATCTTCTATTCCACCTTTACATAAGAAACAAACAATGGAAGCAATCCTAGAATGCCTGTCAGTGGAATGGAAGAAACCTGATTTTAGCATCTTATCTATCTGTTCCGGCTCAATCTTGCTTTCCTCGAAAGTGTGGGCTCTAACCGTGAGCCGACAAAATTTTGGACATGCAATTTTTCTCGTTACAAAGCCATGATCGCTAGCGAGATTGCTAGCGAGATCGCTAGTGAGAAGATGCTTCTTGTCAACGCCTAAATCCTTAAGTGTTATATTGTTATAGCGTTGTTCGTGACGAGGCTCAAGCTCCTCTGCTATAGCGAGGTAGTTGTGGCCTGCTTCGCCGCTCACTAATAGATTCTCCAGAAAAATAGGCGGCCTTACATCGTCAGGATTGGCTGAAAAATCAGCACGCTCAAGCGATATTGGTGCTCTACGTTCTGCTGGCTCTCCAGTGGCTGCTCCCGTGAACGAAGCTTTTTCTGTTTCCCAAGCGGTATAACGCACAGAATGAAGTGTCTCATCAGCTTGAACACATTGAACTGCATGGAATTTATCTGCGAGATCCTCTTGCCCGCTCATATATTTTTTCAGAGTGTCTTTTGACGTTATTCTGTGACATTTAGCGCAGTGAGTAAAAGCGCCTTTCAGCCCCTTATTCGGTGGGATTTCAGCGGAAAAAACACCTGTTATGGCTAATCTATCAGCTCTCTCTTTAATCATGCCCTTTTGCTCAGATGTTACGTTAGGCTGCTCGCTTATGAACATTTCAGCTAATTCATTCATCGACATCTTTCTTCGATCTAGCGCTGACATCTCTGCTTGGCTAAATTTAATAATGACATCATGTAATTGAAAACAGCATTTTTTTCCCGATGAATTAAAGTTACTACGATGATTACTGTGCAATACATTTACATCAAAATCAGCATTATATAGATTGCTCGTATTTGAGCAGATAGTTAACTTCTCTCCAGTTCTTGCGCACGTTATAGAATTTATCAAAGTATTTATCCTTTCCAGTATATGCTTTGTAAAGCATAATAATTTTAATTAATAGAATTGAAAGTGTTTGTTTAAACTCTCCTCTGTTTAATAGACATGAGCTTTTCAAAAAAATTCAAACATTACATATTAAAAATAGGATTTGTTTATTTGTTTATTTGTTTATTTGTTTATTTGTTTATTTGTTTATTTGTTTATTTGTTTATTTGTTTATTTGTTTTCCTATAAATACTTATTGCTAAGAGAAAAAGCTCAACAGATTTAAAAATAGCTCTAACATTAGTATTTAACTAGTCAATACGAAACTGATTGATATTCCTAAGGATGATTCGTGGCGCAATGCGCAAGCTCATCAATGGTGGTGTAACGACTGCTCGTGATCGTAGCTAAAAATAGTGGCAGGGCGGTTATAATGATGAGTCGTTCCGGTGATATTGACTGTTTGGTTGTGTCCTGTAGTTGTTCGGCAGTGAGTCGGTGCTCATGGTAGCATGATTGAACTCAAATGAAGAACCACTGGATTCGGTCATTGTGGACGGTGCAGGCTATAGGGGAATTAGAGGTTTTTGGAATGAAAATAAGAGCCGTCGTGGTCGGTTTACTGTTATCCGTGCTGGTGGGTTGTCAGATCATCCATACCATTGTTATTGGTATGACGCAGCCTGAGCAGCAGCGAATGTTCGTGCTGCTCAGTGCTGAACAGGTCGACACCTTGTCGACGACTGCGTATCACAACACGATAAAAAAAGCAGAAAGTCAAAAAGTGTTAAATCTGGATGATGAGACCTTAAAGCGAGTGCGTCGCATTACCGCTAATCTAGTGGATGAAATCCGTGTTTTTAGCGTGGATGCTCTGCAGTGGCATTGGGAGCTCAATGTCATTCAGAGTCATGTTATGAACGCTAGTTGTATGCCAGGTGGGAAAATTCTTTTTTATAGCGGCATTATTGATCGTTTGCAATTGACGGATGGTGAGATTGCCGCCATTTTGGGTCATGTCATGGCTCACGCGCTTCGAGAACACGGTCGAGAGGCTATCTCAGAGGCCTATGCCGCTGAATTGACTAAAAAGGCTAATGGCACGCTGCTGGGTGTGAATGAGAATGTCATGGGATTGTCAGACAGTGGCGTGCAGTATGCGCTGACATTGCCGAACAGTCGGAAGAGAGAGGTAGAAGCGGATATTATCGGTCTTGAACTGATGGCCCGCGCAGGTTACCGCCCACAGGCCGCCATCTCTCTATGGCAGAAAATGGCGCAACATGCTGATCAGTCACCGGAGTTTTTGAAGACCCATCCCGCAACAGAGAGGCGAATTGTCGATCTTCATTACGCTATTCCCAAGGTGATGCCCTTTTATAATCAAGCTCAAAACTACTCCTTTTGAGAGTCGTCAATTCGCACTGGTTTAAAATCACTGGACAGGCAAGTAGAGCTTCATCCGTGACATTGGGTGTTGTTATTCTGTGAATCAGCGTGTCATTGATGTTTTCTGTTGTATAGCTGGAAAATACTGGAAAAATCTAACTGGCCGTTATTGTCAGCCTGATCTGTATGCAGGCTGTAGAGATTGCGTGCGAGTGCTCCCATAGGCGTTGATGCACCGGATGTCGCAGCAGCATCAAGCGCCAGTTTGAGATCTTTGAGCATCAGATTAACCATGAAGCCTCCTTGGTAATTCCTGGAGGCCGGTGCGTTGTCCATAACTCCAGGAACCGGATTGTAGACTTCCAGCGACCAGTTTCTCCCAGAGCTTTGTAGCATGATGTCGGATACCGTCTCTGGTGAGAGACCGTTCCGAATAGCCAGTGATAGTGCTTCGGCAGTGCCGGTCATCTGTATGGCTAGCAACATGTTGTTGCACATTTTCGCCACTTGGCCGCAACCTGTATCACCGGCATGAAATATATGGGTGCCCATGTTCTTTAAAATGGGAAGAGACCGCTCATAATGTGCTTTTTCTCCACCCACCATAAATGACAGCGTTCCCTTTTCAGCACCGGTTGTACCGCCTGAGACCGGTGCATCGATAAATGCTGTTTCCTGTGTCGTCGCTGCAGCGGCGACTTTGCGTGCGGTCTCTGCGTCAATCGTGCTGGAGTCAATGATCAGGGCATTGCTGTTTATCTCCTTCAGCAAAGCTGTTTTACCGAGGTATAGACTTTCAACGTGCAGGCCAGATGGAAGCATGCTGATAATGAATTCTGCATCTTGAACGGCATCCGATGCCTGTTGTGTGGAAGTCGCACCCTGAGCTGTCAGGGCGGTAAGGGCCGCAGGATTGAGATCGAATATTTTGAGTCGGTGGCCCGCTTTTATCAGGTTCGAGGCCATGGGAGCCCCCATATTGCCCAGTCCGATAAATGCAATCTGTGCCATGGCGCGTCTCCTTATGCCGGTTGTTATAGGTGATGAATAACTGCCGTGATGTGCTAAGGCTAGCCAATTATAAGCGGATAACCCGTACCGCGCTATGTCGACTCTTCTCTGTTTCTGTTGTAGAGACTGATGTTATTGGTGGTGCCATGTATGTGATGAGAGTTTTGGCCTATGGGGACGTTGAAAACGACGCCATAGGTGGGGAAATAGTGTTCGATTCAGGGATTGATCGGAGAGAGCACTGCGTCGTCTGATCTCTTGCGGGACGATTTTGTCAATTTACGTAGATCGGCAATTATCTCCAGCAATGAATCGCTGTTAAACGCGTGACCCGATTGCCCTGAATAGAGTGCCTGTTCAAGGGATTCCAACTGTTGTGTTAGCTCATCATGATGAAATAATTGAGACACCGCTGCAAGACGGTATAAATCATCTCGATTCAAGAACAGGGCTGCCCAATCCATGAATTGGTGTTTTATCTGTTGTACATCACTCTTCTTGCAGGCTTCTGATAGCTGATGAAACGCACTTTTTTCCGTGGGATATTCTGTTTTGTCGATCGTGTGATGGGTATGGCTCACAGGGTTAGCAGTGACTTTTCGGTGTTTTAAGTAAAAACCCAAAGTTGCCAGCCAGAGCAGAGTAAAAGCGACTGTTGCGATTATCCAAGGAAGTGTTGCTTGATGCGTGGGTGATAAACCGCTCTGTGGCGCTGAATCAGATAAGGTCTCTGAATCTATCGGTAGACTTGGTGTGGGTGTCGTAATACTCGTCGTAGTAGAGGTGGCAACATTGATGATGGTCTCAGGCAGTGTGGCGGTCTCTACCTTGCCGGTTGTGGTGTTAAACCATGTGTAGTGACTCGCCGGTAGTGTCACTTTTCCTGACTGTGTTGGTACGAAGGCGACCGCTTCTGTACGTTGGCCAATGATGCCGTCTGGGCCGGAAGTATCTTCAGTTTTAGCCTGATCTGGATAGATTTTCATGCCAACCACGGAAGGCATCGTGATCGGTGGGAGTTGAGCGGCTGTCAGCCCTTTAGCTTCAACTGTGATGGTGCGAGTGACAGGATCTCCAGCGTTCAGGTTGTCTGGATTACTGCTCCACGTCTGGGTTAGGGTCAGATTGCTGGCTGGAAGCCACGGTACATTGGCCGGGTAGTCTGCCGGAATGGGTCTCACATCCAGGATAATGTTTGTAGAAGCGGCCCTTATAGGCTTGGTACGCTGCCTGGTGAAAAAGCCGCTATAAGGGTCGCCGCCGGCGATAACCGTGGAAGTAAAGATTAATGCGGGAACGGTTAGTGTGCCACTCTCTTGAGGATGAATAGCGTACTGAACCTCAAAAACATTGTAACGTTGGCCATTGATCAGTTCATCGTATTGTTTGTTTCCCATCTGATGAACGATGGCTCTATTGATTACCAGTGGTGTAAGGCCGCTGTCACCGACTAACTGGACACTGTAGTAGATTTTCAGGGTGAGTATGGTTTCCTGCTGGACATAGAGTTCTTGACGACTCAAGGAGGTCTTTATGAAAATTGGTGAGACTGCGTTGTTGTTACTAGCCGCCGCTGCACCACTGCGCACATCAATATAAATCGGTTTTGATGTTTCACCGTTATAGGTGAAAGTGGGGATGGTTATCGCACCGGTACGTTTGGGCGCCAGAGTGATAACCCAGTCAGTCCAGGATTCGGTCTTGCCATTGATTATCTGGAACTGACTGTTGCGTCGATTGCCAAGAATATCAAAGTTCTGTTGTAGCGATGTGGTATCCGGTTGGCCGGAGGATGAGTGACTGTCCACCCTGAGCGTCAGATCAATGGTTTCATTCTGAGTGATAACACTCTGATCGGTGCTGGCAGTGAACGTTGCCAGAACCGGTAGTGGCGATAATAGTGTGGCTAGTAGCATCAACAGAGTCGATAGCGATGCAATGAGTGCGGGTATCTTCCTTACCATGTTTGCTCTCCCCGACTGATAGGTTTTCGTTGCTGTTGCTGCTGTTGAAATTTTCGGCGTAATAGGCCACCGGGATCATCTGGAATGCGTCTTAACCAGTTTTCTACGTCCTGCCGAGGCTGCTGGTCTGCTGTCTCATCACTATCAGACGGGAACTGGTTATTAGGTTCCTCTTCAGTATTTTCCTGCTTTGGCGGTGAGTCTCGCTGATCCGCTTGTTCGTGATTGGGTGGTTGATCGTTATTCGAATCCTCTTGTTTGTCAGACGATTGAGGAGGGCTGTTTTTGTCAGAAGGGTCAGTATTGTTATCCGGTGATTCATCCTGTGAAGCGTCAGAGGCTTTCTCGCCAGCCTGCTTTTGATCGCCTTGTTGCTCACCACCCGCTTGTTGAGTGGACGATGCCTGACCATCGCCTTGATCGGGCTGCTGTTTCTGTTGCTGTTGTTGCTGCTGTTCAAGAAGTTTGTTGACCTGTTCTGCATTGTTTTTGGCATCGTCCATGTCGGGTTTTAGTTCTAGTGCTTTTTGATAGGCTGCTATGGAGTCCTGTAGCTTTCCAGCGAGAGCCAGAGCATTGCCTTGATTGTAATAGCCGTCGGCATTTTCCCATTGAGAAAAGCCTTGGGCGGCTGCTTCATACTGTTTGGCTTGGTATTGTGCTTGAGCTTTCCACTGGAGATTGGAGAAGGTTTCAGTGGCTTGATCAGCTTTACCCTCTTGCAATAATGCTGATGCCCGTTGATCTGCGCTGTGCCATAGATCAGTCCAGATATCGGCATAACTGGTATCAGGTTGTGTGAGTGTTGTCAGCAGAATAACGAGCAATACCCAGCCTCGCCGAAACGCTAGTGCGGCGGCCGGTAATAACAGCAGTACCAGCCAGAACCCTTCGTCATACCAGCGATCAAACTGACGATCCACGGTAACGGTTTTGCTGAAGATATCTGATTTAGGTAGCAAGGCGTTGATGTCGCTGTCATTAATGCTCAGGGTACGGTAACGGCCGTTATGTCGCCAAGCCAGTGATTGTAACGTTGAAGCATCAAGGCTACTCATAACAATGGCGCCACGGTTGTCGCGGACAAAACCACCAGAAGCATCTGGCACCGGTGCACCCTCCGGCGTGCCGACACCGATGATATTGAGTGAGTGGTTGGTGCCAGCTAACGCTTGGCTAACGGCCGTGATGTCTGCCGGTTCCATGCCGTCGGTGAATAGCAATAGTGAGCCTGATTCACCCGAACCTTGTTTGAGTAACTCAATGGCTTGGCGGATACCGCTCGCAGGGTTGCTGCCGGGAATCGGTATAATATGGGGGGCTAATGCGTTGACGAGATTCGCCAGCGTAGCATTGTCATCGGTCAGAGGTGCGACCGTGTAAGCTTCACCCGCATAAACGACCAGTGACGTTAGACCTTCATGCCGTTGTTTCAGAATATCTAATAGTTTATGGCGAGTTCGAGTTAATCGGTCTGGTGTAATATCGGACGTCAGCATGGAGCGAGATAGGTCGACCACTAATACCAACGGTGCCAAGCTTTTCTCGACTGGCGTGGCGATCTGGCGCCAAGCGGGGCCAGCAAGGGCGACTGACGCAATTAACCAAGTGATTAACAGAGCGATCAATGGCCAGCGGCGGGTGGCAGCCGTGTCACGATGTATCAGGTGTCGTAGCAGTTCTGCAGGAATCACTTTCTGCCAATTGTCTGATCCCGCTTGATGCCGCCACAGAAGGTAGCCGGTTATGCTTGCCGGGATCAACAGCAATAACCAGAAAGGTCGAATAAAGTGAAATTGGGACAGTGTGGTAGTCAGTGTGTCCATTCAGTTTTTCCTCCTGCTAACGGTAGCCAGGAGAGTGACAAAGCCAGTGCAAGGCTGCAGAGAGAAGCCATAGCCAGCGGCCAATAGTACAGCGGTTGGACAGGACGAAAGATATCCTTACTCTGTTCAACGGGTTCTATCTGGTTTAATAAATCGTAAATCTGTTTCAGTTCTTCCGTGTCCTTGGCTCGAAAGTAGCGGCCACCGGTTTGATCGGCAATGAGGGTCAGCATTGTTTCGTCCAGATCGACAGACGGATTAATACGTTGAGCCCCGAAGCTGGAGCCAAAAAACCCCGGTTGTATCATTTCCTCGGCACCGACACCGATGGAATAGATACGAACTTTTTCTTCGCGAGCCAGTACAGCTGCTTGTTCTGGTGAAACTTCACCTGCAGTATTGGCGCCATCTGTAAGTAGGATCAAAATGCGCTGCTCTTCCGGCCGTTTGCGGAGGTGACGTACTGCTAGACCAATGGCATCACCAATCGCCGTTCTCTCACCGGCTATGCCGATGGTGGCTTCGTTGAGTAAGGTCTGAACGGTGTTTAGATCAAAAGTCAACGGGGCTTGCAGGTAGGCGGTGGTTCCGAAGAGAATCAGGCCCAGCCGGTCGCCTTTTCGCTGCATGATAAAGTCGCTGACGACGTTCTTGGTGACATCAAGCCGTGTAACCGGTTCGTTCTTTAACTTCAGATCATGACTTTCCATACTGCCGGACAAGTCGATCGCCATCATCACATCACGTCCTGTTACCGGCAGGCTGACAGGGTCACCCACCCAGCGTGGCTGGCTGGCAGCCAGCAGCAATGAGAGCCAGATAAGTATCAGACAACTTTTATGCCAGAGGTTGCTATTAAAATCAACGATACTTTGATCAGGCAGAGATTGGTCGATTGTCTGAAAAAAAGGTATCTGTAGAGTGGCTTGTTGACGCTCTGACGGTGGTGAGAAACGGTATACCAGAAGGGGTAATGGTAATAACAGCCAGATCCAAGGCCAGTACAGCTCAAACATGGTGTTTCCTTATCCAGCTTTCTACAAGGAATTGAATTTGTTGAAGTTCGGCGGGTATGCTTGTGGGAGCGTAGCGCAAGTTGCCGAAGATTTTCCCTGATCCTTGGGTGAACTCGGAGCTGTTGCTCGTCTGATCAAGAAATGTCAGCCAGTTATCACCATGCAGTGCGGCCACATCTTCCCGAGGGAAGGATGAGAGAGCAACCCGCTTTAGCAAGTGGTTGAAATCCCGTATCCATGCTTTGTCGTACCCTTGCGCCTGCCATGCGGCCGCTATCGCTGCACTTTCGTGCAGAGCCACTCGGCGATAACGATTCCGCTTATAGTACCGACAAAACAGTATCAAAGCGGAGGTTGTTAGAGTGATGATCAATAATCCTGTGATCCACCAGGCGGGAGCAAGAGGCCACCAGGTTATCGGGTCTGGTAAATGGTTCGGCCGCAATTCGGCCAACGCTTGTTGCAGCGGATCGGGTGTTGTCATGGGGTATCTTTTGTCTGGTGGTGTTGACGTTTCGGGACACCCTGTAAGAGAGAGAGCAGTTGTTGATTGGTCGATAGTCCTGTGTTCATAGAGATCAGTGGGATATGCAGTCGATTCATGGTGGATTGAAGGTTTTCCTGTCTGGCTTTAGCTGCTTCGGAAAAATGGGTGCGATTTCGCTGAGAGCGGGTATCTAGCTGGCGGGTTCTGAAACCATCCGTAATGTGATATAAGCCTGCATCCGGTAGGCGTGATTCCATGGGGTCGTGAACCTGAATTGCCAGCAGTTCATTGTGGCGCTGGAGCAGAGCTAATTGTCGCTGGCCGTGCTCATCTAGCGCTTGGAAATCGCTGATCATGACAATCAGTGAGCCCGGCTTAATGATACGGCGGGTCTGTCTCAGTGCATGATTCAATGTATTTTCTGGCTCTGATCGATTGACAGACTTTAGGGAGAGAGCGTGATTCATATCGCAAGCCTGTTGCAACAATCGAAGCACGGCTTTTTTGTCTTGGCGGGGCTTGTATTCATAATGCTCAACATCGTTGTAAAGAAGGCCTCCAACTCGATCACCACGATGGAGTGCTTGCCAAGCCAGTAGCGCAAAGGTTTCGGCAGCAGTGACTGACTTGAAGTTCAGCTGACTACCGAAGAACAGAGACTGACTCTGATCCAGAAGAAAAAAGACTGGCCACTCGCGCTCTTCCCGAAAGACTTTGGTATGTGCTTTGCCGGATCGAGCGGTTACCCGCCAGTCGATCATGCGGATGTCGTCACCGGGCTGGTAGCTTCGAAACTCGTCAAAATCCATGCCTCGGCCTCGTAGCCGAGATAGGTGGCCACCACCCTGTTGCACTCTGGCAGCGCCCTGCTGCAGGCAGGGTAGCCGACGGGCGGAGATATGCAACTGGGCCAGTTCTTCAAGGCTCGTATAAGCGCCGCTCATCAAGCGTTCTCCATTCAGGATACGGCAACACGGGCCAGTAGTTGATCAATGATATAGTCGGTGGTAATGCCTTCCGCCTCGGCTTCGTAGCTGGGAATGATTCGGTGGCGTAGGACATCATGGGCGATGGCTTGTACGTTATCCGGACTGACGAAGTCCCGCCCGTCCAGCCAGGCATGGGCTCGAGCACAGCGATCCATGGCAATGGTGCCACGGGGGGAGGCGCCGTAATCAAGCCAATTGCCGAGCTCTTCCTTGTAGGCCCCAGGGCGACGGGTGGCATCGATTAGCTGGACGATATAGTCCTCAACAGCGGAATCCATATGAAGTTCCAGAACTGAGCGGCGTGCCGCAAAAATGGTTTCCTGGGCAATATGAGTCGATGGTTGGATTTTCCGATGTAGGGCTTCGCCCCTAGCTAGCTGTAAAATAGCTTTTTCGGAGGCCATGTTTGGGTAGCCGATTTGTACATGCATCAGAAAACGATCTAGTTGAGCTTCGGGCAGAGGGTAGGTGCCTTCTTGTTCAATGGGGTTTTGGGTCGCCATGACCATAAACAGCTCTGGCAGCCGGTGGGTGGTGCCGCCGACACTGACTTGTTGCTCTGCCATGGCCTCTAGCAGGGCGGATTGCACCTTGGCCGGCGCTCGGTTGATTTCATCTGCCAGCACCAAATGGTTGAATACAGGGCCTTGCTGGAATCGGAAACTGCCATCTTCAGGCCGATAGATCTCTGTACCGGTGATATCTGCTGGTAGCAGGTCGGGTGTGAACTGAATACGCTGGAAGTCCGCATCCAGCCCTTTCGCCAAGTCTTTGATTGCCTTGGTTTTCGCTAGGCCAGGAGCGCCTTCGACCAGCAGGTGACCATCTGCCAGCAGAGCGATCAGCAGACGTTTCAGAAGGTGTTCCTGGCCGATAATGACGTGTTTCAGATAGTCGTGCAGTTGGTTCATGGCAGAGAATGGCGACATCGATATGCGGTTTCCTGTCAGTGGTGTCTGTAATAGTCGTTCTGAAAACTAGCTTTCTTAATGCGTCCTTCGAGCGAAATTTTCAAGTTTAATTCGATTCCGACAACAGAATGACAGAAAAAATAAATTTAGTGTACATAAATTCTATAAAAGCCATTGACCATTATTGCAGGTTATATAATTTTTTCAGGATATATAATTTTCTTTAATATGTCACTGGTCAAGGATTGATTTATATGAACCACATGTACGCTGATAATAAACAGGAATTTATTGCTGCGCTGAGCAAAGAGCTGTCTAGCCATATTTCTGCTGAGCAATCGTCGAGTTTTGCAACTTTTCTGGAGAATTTTTTTAATATCACCTCGATGAATGACTTGAAGTCATACCGTGAGTGTGATGTTTCCGGCTGTACGTTAGCTTTCTGGCGGTTTCTTCAGAATCATGATGTTGAAACTCCCCAAGTTGAAGTATTTAACCCTGATCATGAGCATCATGGCTGGCATTCCACGCATACGATCGTTCGCATTGTGTATCCGGATATGCCCTTTATTGTGGATTCCCTTCGGATGCGGCTGAGCGAGCGCAACTTGATGATTCACCATATCCGTAATGGTGTGGAGTTGGCAACTCGTGACAATGATGGCCAGCTGATGAATCTGGCGTCCACCAGTAGTACGATCAGCCATGATAATAATGCAGCGAAGCGCGAAGCGTTTGTCTATATCGAAGTGGATCGTCTTGAAGATGCTGAAGAGCTGGAAGCACTTCAAAATGAGATGATCAATGTATTGTCGGATGTGAAGTTGGCTGTTGATGGCTATCAACCCATCCGTGAAAAGGTCAATGAGCTGCTGAAAGAACTGTCTGACCTGCCTCAGAACGAAGAGATCAGTGAGACTGTTGCTTATCTGAACTGGTTGCTGGATAACAAATTCACCTTTCTTGCTTATGAGGGTGTGGAGGTATGCAATAAAGAGGGGCAGCGTAGCATTCGTAAACCGCAGGAATTACGCATTGGACTGTTGTGTCCCCGTCGCACTGACGATAGCACTAGTGATGTTACTGAACCGTGCATTGATCAGGATTTCTTTACTGATAAAACGGTACTCTCTTTTGCCAAGGCGGCATTTCGTTCCAGTGTACATCGGCCGGCTTATCCAGATTTTGTCATCGTCAAACGGTTTGATGAAAAGGGCGAAGTGATTGGTGAAAGTCGAATTATGGGTCTGTATACATCACCAGTGTACAAGGAGAGCCCTTGGCGTATCCCTGTGTTACGACGGAAAATGGCGGCGATTACGGCGCGTTCCGGACTGGATCCCAGTACACATCACGGTAAAGAGCTGGCCCAAATTCTTGAAGTGCTGCCTCGTGAAGAGCTGTTCCAGATGCCATTGAACCAGCTGTTTCATACGGCGGTTGAAATTCTCAAGATTCAGGAACGGAATCGCATACGGGTCTTTCCTCGCAGAGATCGTAACGGGCTGTTTTGCTCGGTGCTGGTGTATGTGCCTCGTGACGTCTACAGCACTGAACTCCGTCGCCGTATGGAAGAAATCCTGTGCAGACGATTTAAGGCAATAGACAGCGAATTTACCACATATTTTTCTGAGTCATCTCTTGCGCGCGTGCACTTTATCCTGCGTTTGACACCGAATAGTGACGTCCAAATTGACCATGAAGCGATTACTGAAGAAATTATTCGTGCATCCAGTACTTGGGAAGATGAGTTCCGTGAAGCGGTGCTTGAAGCCCGTGGTGAGGTGCTCGGAAATCGATTGATACAGGATTACGGCGTAGGTTTCTCTGCTGGCTATAAAGAAGTCTTCAGCCCGTTGCTAGCGGTGGCAGACATTGAGCATATACGCAAACTAGATGCAGATAACGCCTTGGCTATGAGCTTTCATCGGCCATTGGATCAGAATAATCGCGTGCATTTTAAAGTGTTCCATTTCGGTGAAGCATTACCGCTGGCGGATCAGATTCCGATTTTGGAAAACCTAGGGCTTAAAGTGGTGGGAGAGTATCCCTATACCATCCGTAAGGTTTCAGGTAGTGCCATTTGGCTACATTATTTTTCTCTGGATTATACGGCACCATCGGAAGGTGTGGATATCGAGAGAGTGGCTGCTCTATTCCAGGATGCTTTCCGAAAACTCTGGTATCGCCAGGCTGAAAATGATCTGTTTAACCGCCTGGTTCTTGCCGCTGGTATGGACTGGCGTGAAGTTATGATGTTTCGCGCCTATTCTCGGCATTTGAAGCAGATTCGTTTTGGCTTTAGTCAGCACTACATGGCTGAAACACTTTACGGTAACGCTAGCATTGCCAGTCAGTTACTGGAACTGTTCAAAACCCGTTTTGATCCGACGCTCGAACTGGATGAGGATGAGCGATCTTCCCGTGAAAATGAGATTCGTCAGTCAATCTACGAAGCGCTGGAACACGTTAATGTCCTGAGCGAAGATCGGATTCTGAGGCGATTTGTTGATGTTATCTGCGCTACGCTTCGAACCAGTTTTTATTGCCATGATGAGAAGGGTGAGCCGCTGGGATATATGGCGCTGAAGTTTGCTCCTCAGTTGATTCCGGATATTCCCAAGCCTGCGCCCATGTTTGAGATATTTGTCTATTCACCTAGGGTTGAAGGGGTTCACCTGAGAGGCGGAAAGATTGCTCGAGGCGGCTTGCGTTGGTCAGACAGAGTGGAAGACTTCCGTACAGAAGTGTTGGGTCTGGTTAAAGCACAGCAGGTCAAAAACTCTGTGATTGTGCCTGTGGGTGCGAAAGGCGGATTTGTGCCTAAGTACCTGCCGTCTGGGAATCGGGATGCGATCATGGCGGAAGGCATTGCTTGCTATAAGATTTTTATCCAAGCGTTGCTTGATGTGACGGATAACTTGGTAGATGGCAAGGTCGTTTCTCCTGATCGGGTCGTGCGCCATGATGAGGATGATTACTATCTGGTGGTCGCCGCTGATAAGGGTACTGCTACGTTTTCGGATATCGCCAATGGCATTGCTGAGAGCTATGGCTTTTGGTTAGGTGATGCGTTTGCATCAGGCGGCAGTGCCGGTTATGACCATAAGAAAATGGGAATTACTGCAAAAGGTGCTTGGGTTTCTGTACAAAGGCATTTCCGAGAACAGGGGATCAATATTCAGAAAGATCGGGTGTCAGTCGTTGCTGTTGGCGACATGGCGGGCGATGTGTTCGGAAACGGTATGCTACTCTCTCAGACCTTAGCTCTGGTGTCGGCGTTTAACCATCTGCACATATTTGTTGATCCTAATCCTGATGTCATGGTGTCTTGGCAGGAACGCAAACGATTATTTGATCTACCTCGGTCCAGCTGGGAAGATTACGATCAAGCGTTAATTTCCGAAGGCGGCGGTATCTTCTCACGTAGCGCAAAAAGTATTGCAATTACCCCTCAGATGAAGAGCTGTTTTGGGATCAGTGAGAATGATATGACACCGAATGAGTTGATCGGCGCCATTCTGCGTGCACGGATTGATTTGCTTTGGAATGGTGGTATTGGGACGTATGTGAAAGCATCTTCTGAATCGCACGCTGATGTTGGTGATCGCGCCAATGATGCACTGCGTATTGATGGCTCTGAACTGAACTGTCAGGTTGTCGGTGAAGGTGGTAATTTAGGTTTGACACAATTGGGACGAGTTGATTATGCCCTCAAAGGTGGCGCGCTTAATACTGATTTCATTGATAATGCGGGTGGTGTTGATTGCTCGGATCATGAGGTTAATATCAAAATTCTGCTGAATGAAGTGGTTGCCCGAGACGAAATGACTCGCAAACAACGGGATATATTACTGGAGTCCATGACCGAAGAGGTTTCCGATCTTGTGCTCGGCAACAATTACCGTCAGGCACAGGCTATCTCCCTTGCTGAGTTTGAGGTTCAGGAGAAGATGGACGAGTATAAGCGGTTTATTCATTACCTTGAATCAGCGGGTAATCTAGACCGTAATATTGAATTCCTGCCTGATGATGAAGGCTTAAATGAGCGAATAGCGAGTGGTGCTGGCTTGACACGTCCTGAGCTTTCTGTGTTGATCTCCTATAGTAAGGCGCATCTGAAAGAGCAGTTGGTGGATTCCAGTGTGCCTGACGATGATTATCTGGCGCAGGCAGTGACAACGGCTTTCCCTGCCACATTGGTTTCGCAGTTTGGTGAGGCTATCCATAACCATCGTTTGAGGCGTGAGATTGTTGCGACTCAGATCACTAATAGTGTCATCAATACTATGGGTATCACGTTCATTAACCGTATGGAACAGTCTACCGGTGCTGATGCGGCAGCCATCTCCAAAGCGTTCGTGATTGCTCGGGACATTTTCGGCATTGAGGATTACTGGCAGCAGATAGAGCAGCTAGATTATCAGTTGCCTGCTGAACTGCAGTACCAGATGATGGTGGAATATCTGTCTCTTCTCCAGCGTGCTATCCGTTGGTTGTTACGCATCGATATGCATGAACGATCTGCTAGTGAAGCGGTTGAGTACTATGGTTCTCGTATCCAGACCTTGATGAATGAGAGTGATAATCTGTTAATTGATGGGGTGCGTGAGCGCTGGGAAAAAGGAGTTCTAGCGTATACAGAGAAGGGCGTTCCTACTGAGCTGGCAAAGGTAGTGGCAGGTCTTCGTCATATGTTTAGCTTCCTGACGATCATTCAGGCAGCGGAGCAGACCGGACAACCTCTGGAGCGTGTTGCTGGCATGTTCTTCGCTATCGGTGACCGGCTGGAGCTGAACTGGTTCTACCATGAATTGAGCAAGCTTGAAGTTGACAATCACTGGCAATCACTGGCTCGCGAAAGTGTGCGTGATGAGCTGTCATTTCAGCAACGCTCGCTCACGGTCGCATTGCTGAGCATGCCGCAGACCTCCGCTGACTTGCCCACCCGCCTAGATAGCTGGATTGAAAATAATCAGGCACTGGTCGAGCGTTGGCTGGGTATGTTGGGTGAACTCAAGAGTGGCGGTCATAATAATGAGCTGGCCATGTATATGGTGGCAGCTCAAGAGTTAGCCGTTCTATCTCATAACTGTGGTCAATAGACCGTAGGAATACTCTGAATAGATTGGTTGGATTCGTTTAGACGTGATCTGGCCATTCATCCTTCGAAAGGAAAGGGTTACCGCTTCAGATGAAAGGTGCGATCACTTGAGTCTGAAAGAAGGTAGCCTTCATCCATTTTTCCGTACTGGTTTTTAATGACACTCCCGTTATAATTCGCCTCGATCTCACCGCCTTGGTATCGAGGAGCTTTGATGTATCAACTGATCCGCAATATTCTTTTCTGGTTTACACCTGAGATCGCTCATGAGCTGATGATGGATATGCTGTCAGCGAGCCAGCGACTCGGGTTGCTGACGCGGCTGTGCAAGCCAGTTTCTTTCGCACCGATAGACGTTATGGGCTTGACCTTTGACAATCCGGTGGGTCTGGCCGCCGGTCTGGATAAGAATGGTGAGTGTATCGAGGCTTTTGGCACTCTCGGTTTTGGTTGGATTGAGGTCGGTACCGTGACCCCAAGACCGCAGCTGGGCAATCCTAAGCCTCGCCTGTTTCGGATTGTGGAGCGAGAAGCCATCATCAACCGGATGGGTTTTAATAATAAGGGTGTTGATCACTTGGTTGAAAACCTGAAAAAGACGCGTTATCAGGGGGTTGTCGGGGTCAATATCGGCAAGAATAGAGTGACGCCGGTAGAAGAGGCTGAAAGCGATTACCTCACTTGCCTGCGAAAAGTGTACGACTATGCCGATTATGTGGCCGTGAACTTGTCATCACCCAATACGCCTGAGCTTCGTCAACTGCAGTTTGGTGATACTCTGAAATCATTACTGGGCGCATTGAAAGAGGAACAGGACAAGCTGGCTAAGGAGTATGATAAATATATTCCTCTGGCCATCAAGCTGGCACCCGACATGACGGATGACGAAATTCGTGACATCGCTGCCCAGCTGGTGGCCTATGAAATTGATGGTGTCATTTCCACGAATACCACGTTGGAGCGGGATGCTGTTCAGGGCTGCGAGAACGCCAATGAAGATGGCGGTCTTAGTGGTGCGCCGCTGACAGATTTGTCAACGCAGAAAATTCGGATTCTGGCGGAAGCATTGAATCGCAAGCTGCCGATCATCGGTGTAGGCGGTATCATGGATGCGCAGTCTGCGGTGGATAAAATAAAGGCTGGCGCCAGCTTGGTGCAGATCTACAGCGGTTTTATTTATCGTGGTCCTGATCTGATCAGGGAAGTCTCAGAAGCCGTAGTGGCCTGTCGCTGATGTTGGATGATAGAATAGCCAATAATATCAAGGGCCCTTTGCGAGCCCCAGATTTCACGTCAAATGAGTGGTTGAGCGATCAACTCAGCTCAGAAGCAGTGTTGCCTGCTTCTTTGAATGCAAGCAATGCCGGTATAGCCATCTACATGATCAGACCAACCTTCTCGCCAGCCAGTGAGCCAAGCTTGACGCTGATCCAGTTCGTCGTGAGGACAGATCTCTTTTGATCGTCCAGAAATTCCGTTCTTATAACCTTTTGAATAGGCTCTTTCGGATTTGTCTCTTTTTTGTGTTTTCATAGTCGGTATTGCCTCCCGTTTCGCTGACTACGCTCCTGGCCATCCTGACCACGAGATCGGTGGGGAAGAATCAATCTTGCCGCCAAATCTCCTTTTTTGGCGCACTGCTTCGTGAAAACTTAGGGTGTCAATAACGGAACATCTTCCGCCATATAAAAACCCTATATGTTATTTTTAGAAGATGAGAGCGAGACTGTCGAATAATCTTTATGAATAGCGTCAATGTTTTGATAGTGTTAGTGCTTATATACACCCAAAATAATTATATTAAGTGCTTGATATTACGTAGAAAACACCTATTTTCAAAAGCTGTCTAAAAGAAGGAAAATTATCGAAAAAATACGATAATGATCAAAATTTCGATTGCAGGTCATGATTAGAATGTCGCCATGACGCTTATTTTTTTGATTTTCCTTGATAGTGGCCGTATGGGCAAACACAGGGAGGATGTATTTTCACAGAGTCAATAATACGGGTAGCACAGGTGCTGATAAGTATTTCCATGGATTTTTTTGCTTCCTGCCCCAAGGGCATTGAATCTCTGTTGGCTGAGGAGCTGACAGGCTTTGGTGCAAGTAGTGTAAAGGAGACCGTTGCTGGTTGTTATTTTAGAGGGTCTCTGTCGGTTTCCTACCAGGCATGTCTTTGGTCACGACTGGCCAATCGTATTCTCCTCATGGTGGCCCGATTCCCCGCTGGTAACCGTGAAGTGATTTATGAAGGTATTCAAACGGTTGACTGGGATGATCACATCGATCCGGACAGGACGCTCGCGGTGACCTTTACTGGCAGTAGCCTGGAGATCCGGAATACCCATTTTGGCGCATTGCTGGTTAAAGATGCGGTCGTCGACCAACTGCTGGTACGTACTGGAAAGCGCCCATCCATTGCCACAAAATCACCGGATCTTCGGATTCATGTTCGCCTTCACAAAGGTACGGTACAGGTTAGTATCGATTTATCCGGAGAGAGTCTTCATAGGCGTGGTTATCGGCAGGATGTTGGCAAGGCGCCTCTGAAGGAGAACTTGGCAGCAGCGATCCTGTATCGCTGTGGTTGGCGAGAGCTGGCCAATGATGGTGGATCTTTGGTCGATCCCATGTGTGGTTCCGGTACGTTTCTGATGGAAGGTGCGATGATCGCTGCAGATATTGCGCCTGGCCTGTTACGAACCCAGTTTGGTTTTGACCGCTGGCCAGGTCATGATCAGAGTATCTGGCGAGATGCCATGGGCAATGCGCACGAGCGTCGTCGGATCGGGCTTGATGCCATGACCCATGTGTTTCAGGGCTATGAAGCGGATCCGTGGATTGTTCGGCAGGGATTGGCAAACGCTGAGCGAGCAGGGCTGTCAAAATGTATCAATATTACGCAGGCAGAGCTGGCGAGTTTGAATCATATTGACTGTCGTGAAGGGCTTGTGGTGGTCAATCCGCCCTATGGTGAACGTCTGGGTGATGAAGCTAGCCTAGTTTATCTCTATCAGAAACTGGGTGAAACGTTTAGAACGACTTTCAAAGGTTGGCAGGGGGCCGTTTTTACCGGTAACCCAGGGCTGGGGCGACGCATGGGTATTCGAAGCCGTAAGCAATACACGCTTTTTAACGGTGCGCTCGAATGTAAATTGCTGACGTTTGTCAACGAAGATCAGTGGTTTGTCGGTTATGACGCAAGAGGCAGGGCCGCTTCGGTTCAAGCGACGCGGGAGTCTGTACCGCTGACATCCGGCGCCACCATGTTTGCTAATCGACTGCGTAAAAACCTGAAGTTAATGGGAAAATGGGCGCGATGTCATGACGTTCAATGCTACCGCCTCTATGATGCTGATATGCCGGAGTATTCTGTGGCCGTAGATCTCTATGGTGACAAGGTGCATGTTCAGGAGTATAAAGCACCGTCCTCTATTGATGAGATAAAAGCGGCTGAACGGTTACAGGATGTTATGTCTGTACTACCTGAAGTATTATCCGTTTCTCCAGCGGATATTGCGCTCAAGAGCCGTGCAAGGCAGTCCGGTAACAAGCAGTACGAACGGCAATCTGACAGAAATGAGTTTTTTGAGGTCAGGGAAGGTGATGCTCGATTCCTCATAAATCTCCATGATTATCTGGATACCGGACTGTTTCTAGATCATCGTCTATTACGTCTACGAATGGCTCGAGAGGCTGCGGACAAGCGTTTCCTGAATCTGTTCTGTTATACGGGTGCTGCCACTGTCCATGTAGCTTTAGGGGGTGCTCGGTCAACCACGAGTGTTGATCTGTCCAAAACGTATCTGGATTGGGCACGTAAGAATTTGTTGCTGAATGGTTTCAGTGACCGGCATCATTTGCATCAAGCCGATGGTCTGCGTTGGCTGGCAGAGGCGAAGGCTCAATATGATCTCATCTATATTGATCCGCCGACCTTCTCTAATTCCAAACGTATGAACGAGGTGTTTGATGTACAGCGCGATCATGTTGAACTGCTACGCTTGGCGATGAAACGATTGGCGCATGGAGGAACCCTCTATTTCTCCAACAATTATCGTCGTTTCAAGTTAGATGAATGCCTGAGTGATGAGTTTGACATCGCTGATATCACCGGAGAAACCCTTGATAAGGACTTTGAGCGTCATCGACGTATTCACCAGTGCTGGGTGATTTGGCATAAACGCTAGATTGCCAGCATAAGTGGCTCACGTTTTCCCGATAAAAACTCAATAGGGTTAAAGTAGTTTAAGGCTTTTCGCGGACGTATGTTGATTAGAAATTGAGCCTCATCAATTGTATGTCTCGGCAAGCCACCAATTTTCATTCCCTTTGGGAAAAATCGTCGTAGCAGGCCATTAGTATTCTCGTTAAATCCACGTTATTTCGATGAGCTGCCATCGGGTTCGGGCAATCACAAAGGCGGAAAACCAACAAAAGATCCTGAAGCGGGTTGGCACGTTAAGAATGATAATCGGGGTAACAAGAAGGCCATCTATGGCTTTTCTGTTCATACCAATGCGCCAACTAGAGAACAATAATTAGGGTCACAACAATTAGGGTCAGAGTGTTATTTTCCTGAGGAATATTCAATAATTATTTCAAAGTGAGGCGCTTCTGGTTCGGTGATTTTGTAGCGGCTTCTACCCATTAGTTAAGTTCCGTATGCATTCCCACGCAGGAGCGTTGGAACGAGGAAATGAGGAAAAGTATTAATTTAATAACACACTGCCCCCAATTTATTCTTTTCTGATCCCGATTTATTTTCTAACACCTTTGTTGGTTGTCGGGTCTCGCCTGATGATCAACGAGTTGTCACGGAAAGCAGTATTCATACGAAGGATGAGGTGTTTGCCATGGTGTAACACTGTGAGCATGCTTTCTTGGTGGGAGCGTTTATGCGTTAGCCTGATTTATGCATACCCATTGGTGAAACGACTGCGCATACTAGTTCTGGTTCAATAGCGATTTTCTTTGAGGCTGGTAATACGCCGTTGATCGAGCAATGGCCAGCCACTCAGACTGTCGCCGTATGGAGATTAGATGATTAGGTCATATTTGCGTGAACTTATTTTGATGAAAATTGTCAATATCAGTATTGTGACTTTATTATTGATAAAGAATATCGAGTATTACTGTAGGTCTTATTATTAAAGTTCTGTGGAGTTGATTATTCATAAATTCACCATTTAGGTGAATTTTTAAATGATTATTTTTAATGCTATAACCATGATTCTTGCGATTGTATAAGAATCATTTTCATTTTTTATACATTAAAAGTCATGGACTTAGGTATTATAGTTAGATGACAATGATGTATACGGTAGAAATACATAGACTTGCTATATGGGATGATGATTATGAATAATAATATTAACAGCTTAACATTAACTTTCAGACAAAAGCTATCTTTTGTCCAAAATATAAATGAACATAAAAGCGTACTATTTAAAATATATAAAATTTGTGAGTTGATTTTTTCCTGTGGCAAATGTGATTTACATATAACACGCGCAAAATGTAAATATCTTATACATAATAAGAGACAGTGCTTATTTTCTAGGGCAATAATCATTATTATGCCTGAACTTGTTGGCAAAACTATCAACAACAATTCACCATCCTTAGATAATGCCGTATCAAAACCGCAAGAAGTAAACGTAGTAATAAACAATATAAAGGCTCAATCAACAGGAGTACCTCCTTCGCTCAACGACGAAGTAGACGATCTTTTAGACAGATTAATTGAAGTAGACAATACAGAAATAAAAAATTATGAAAAAGATATAAAAAGCTTGTTTCTTCGCAGCGTAGAAACTAATAATCATACAGTGTTAGATATATTAACCTCATTTTCAATAGATCAACCCGAAATACTACCCAATGAATTATTATCATTTTCTGCATTAGAGAAATCATTAAAGGATGCATACATTATTGACTTTATGAAAAGCAAAGAAAAATACAGTGGAAATCTATTTCAATTTATTTTCATTAAAGGCAATTTACTCAATGAAAAAGTTATGTTCGAAGATGCTGAAAATAGTTTCGTCACCCCATTATATTTAGCCATATTATATAATAATATGGATTCTCTGGAATTATTATTACAGTTTCATCCAGACATTAATCGATGTGATGAAAAAAACACCGATATTTTGAAAGAATTCATTAAGTATTACCAACAAGATGATTTTCAAAAACACTATATTTCTCTCATGAAAGAAATAAAAAATCAAAACGCAACTATGAAGCACATAAACTTAGAAGATCAATTAATCAAAGCATTTATATTTGTTAATCCCAATGCAATAAAATTTCTTCTTGAACAAGGAGGAGAGGGGAAGGGGAAAAAGCCAGGTTATTTATATTCGTATAAGATTGATCAAAAAGTAGAATTATTCGAGCAAGCATTTAAATCTGACTATGAATATGCTCATTCCTTGTGCCACCCTTTATTAAAAGAAGAAAAAAGTCTTTGTGAGTTCGAAAGAAGTAGAGTCGAAGTGGTCAAATTATTAATTGAACATCCAAATATAGAAACTCGAATGGACTGTACGATCAACAATCTCCTGATGGAAAATCCAAATATTGATCCAAGATGCGTGAAATTGATAATAAATAATGCAATAAGATGTGGATTCTGCCTCGATAATATAATAACAATTATTGATAGAACGGCGGAAAAACATTCTAATAAAATGGCTATACTTTCCATCAAAGATGAACTGATTAAACGTTATGGAACACCGTATAAATGTAAAAAAACACCAATGGCATTATACGAAAAACTACAATCACTGCGATGGAGCGAAGATGAAAATGAAGCTAGTCCTGCACAGAAATTGTATGATTACTGTTCAAAAAGCTATGAAGACGACCCTGTAGAACTAAAAAAGCACTGTAACGCTATTACGGGAAATTTTGGAAAAAAGAGCCGATTATTATTAGTCCTGCGCGACAATTGCCCTCATCGTCTTCAATATAAAGGGTTTTTGCCTATCCATTATTTGTGTATGAGACAGCAGTATAAATCAGCGCTGATGATGTTAAAAAAGTATCCTTGTACTAATATAAAAACATATGAAACATGCTATAATTTACTTTACTGTTTGGCGTCATGTAACCCTTCTGAAGAAGAAGATACACACTTAAGCAACCTTGTTAAGCATCTTTTATTAATATGCAAGGTTTCGCCATATGAAACCTGCATGTATTATGGCACCGAATGTGACGCATGGGATTTAGCATTTGAATTTAACAATAAAACTTTTTTAAAGGTGCTCTTAGAGCATTCTATTCATATACCAAACGAATCAAATTATAGTGCCAAGAGATATAATAAAATAGGAAGAGAGATGCTGGGTATGCTAAAAAAACGACACGAGGAACTTATATTACAGCCATTAGAGTGAGGCATTGTTAATTTTTACACGACGACACGGGCATGCATACTCTCATACTACCAATAACCTAGTCCTGAATCCGTGACTTATTGATTGCTTGCACAGTTCCCGAAATTAAGAACACAGAGTGAGGCTCAGGATTCAACTTTTTACTGAGAATGGTCGGTAATTTATTTAAAAACATATAAA
>JAGLCE010000062.1 GCA_023146365.1 Endozoicomonadaceae bacterium | reverse complement strand
TACACAATCTAATTTACAGTCTCTACAAATCACTGCTATCCATGGGGAAGGCAGCATTTTATGACTGTCATGTCACTCATCAGAGCAATCAACAATTCCCATGATGGTATCCATACGAAACCCACGGTATTGCAAGTAGCGTACCCGTTTCGCTTTTTCTTTGGTATTCTTTATCGGTGTGGCACCAAACTTCTTATCGCTAACACCACGCGCCTGCTGCAACCAGTCTTCGTCACAGGCTTCCATGTGCAAAGCAATCAACTCCGAGGAAATACCCTTTTGTAGTAGTTCTTGCTTGATTCGAACCGGTCCCAGCCCTCGGTGAATGCAACTCCTTACAAACACTTCTGCAAAGCGCTCATCGGACAACAAGCGCTCAGACTCAAGTGCTGCCAGTACGATCTCCAGTGACGCCTCGGTATCCGCTCGTATCAGCAGTTTCTGCCACAACTCTTTACGACTGTGCTCCCTGCGCGCCAGCAGATCCATCGCAGCTCGTCGAAGCTCTGTTTCGGAAGAAGACATAATCCACCCTAAAAAGAACGGCGCTTACCTAATCAAGGTAAGCGCCGCATGTTTCAAACGCAATGATCCTTGAAAAATACTCAAGCCAACGTCAGTTCATTACTCTCTATAGTCGTCTTATCAGCCTTGGCTGTTTTGTTAGCTTTGGCATCTTTAGTCGCGGTATTTACTGCAGGCTCAGCGCCTGTCGTCAACAACTGACGACGGATCTCAGTCTCAATCTCTACCGCGATCGCCAGATTATCCTGCAAATACTGTGCAGCATTGGCCTTGCCTTGGCCAATTTTGTCACCTTTATAGGCATACCAAGCACCGGCCTTATCCACCAGCTTTAGCTTGACGCCCAAGTCAATCACCTCACCCATACGATAAATACCATGACCATACAGAATCTGGAACTCAGCCTGACGGAAAGGTGGTGCCACCTTGTTTTTGATCACTTTTACACGGGTCTCGTTACCAATCACCTCATCGCCCTGCTTCACTGCACCAATACGGCGGATATCCAACCGAACACTGCTGTAGAACTTCAGAGCATTACCACCCGCTGTGGTTTCAGGGTTGCCGAACATGACCCCAATCTTCATCCGGATCTGGTTGACAAAGATCACCAGACAGTTAGCATGCTTGATTGATCCAGTCAGTTTCCGTAGCGCTTGGCTCATCAAGCGCGCTTGAAGGCCTACGTGTGAGTCACCCATTTCACCTTCAATTTCGGCTTTGGGCACCAAAGCTGCCACAGAGTCAATCACCACGACATCCACAGCGCCAGAACGAACCAGCATATCGGTGATTTCCAGTGCTTGCTCACCAGTATCTGGCTGCGAAACATAGAGATTATCCATCTGAACGCCCAGACGACTGGCATAAGTAGGGTCCAGTGCATGCTCCGCATCCACAAATGTACAAGTTGCACCCTGCTTCTGGGCTTCGGCAATCACACTCAGGGTCAGGGTGGTCTTGCCTGATGACTCCGGACCATAGATTTCAACAACGCGCCCTTTTGGCAGACCACCAACGCCCAGGGCAATATCCAACTGCAGAGAACCGGTTGAAATGACCGGAATTGTTTCATGCACTTGGTCACCCATGCGCATGACGGAACCCTTACCAAACTGCCGATCAATTTGACCAAGCGCTGCTTGTAGCGCCTTGTTTTTATTGTCGTCCATCTGACACCCCCGCTATTAATCCGACCCTTGCCGACTGGCACATCTATAAAAGCATCATCCAGCCTGCGACGATATCTACTCTACAATGCCAAAACAACTGTATAATTAAACAGTATTAAAACACACAATCTAACATTCAACCACATCAATAATAATATTTAACCGGCTCCCCAACTTAACCTTCATGATGTTCAGCTAATCGCAAAAGACCCGAGAGAGCCATCACAACGGCCTGTTGCCGTACTGAAAAACGATCACCGCTAAAATGACACCCCTGTGTCTGAGTAGACCGCCCTTCCTGAGACCATGCCAACCAAACAGTACCTACTGGCTTCTCAGGACTCCCGCCATCAGGCCCAGCAATACCGCTGATCGCCACCGCCAGTGTTGCATCCGCATTATACCGAGCACCATTCGCCATTTCTATCACCACCGCCTCACTGACAACACCGCTCTGAGTCAGGGTTTCCGCTTTCACACCCAGCATCTGCTGCTTGGCCTCATTGGCATAGGCCACATAACCGTAACCAAACCATCCCGAGCTACCAGCAACCGACGTGATGGCTTCCGCCACCCATCCACCGGTACAGGACTCTGCTGTCGCTACCCGCCATCCCTTAGCCAGTAACACCTGCCCCAACTGCTGAGAGATCGCTTCAATCTCTTGCTGCATCGTAACCATCACATCGACCTATCATGCCATGCTGCCTGTCTGGATCGTCAATCATGTCACCCAGCATTAAGTGATTTAAACACCCAATCGGTAAGCCACCCACTAGTCATGCTCGTAACTCATACTGCGTAAACTGTTCAGCACCCACATTAACGGAATCAACGCAGAATACTAACCACACCATCGGGTCATAACGATCTCCATACTGCGTATATTCATAATAAGCCTCTAAACAGGGACATCAAAAGAACTTTCTGTGCGTATTAGCGTCTAAAAAGTGGTAAGATCAAACAGTACTGAAAAGTAACTGGGATGTCTGCTCAGTCATAAAGCACTATTTAACATAGATAGGTCTCCCCTTCTGCCGTTTGTTTTGCTACTTTCCATTCTCTCAGTCTTCAACTGCAATTCGAAACGGGGTGTATTAACGCGTTCCTTTATCTAAGAGTTTTCTACTCTCATGCTCAATCCGGCGAGTCATCAGCGATCCAAACACACCATTAATCCCCCTGTTTTTTTCGGATCAACTTTTCTTATTTTTCTGTTGGTCGGGATAACTGTAGCTTTCCCCGATCAGGCTGATCAATACTTTAATCAGATCCAGAGCAGCATTATCACTAACGCTAGCTGGCTGTATGTTGCCATCGTTGCACTGATTTTAATGTGCGTCACATTCCTAGGTTTCTCTCGGTATGGCGACATCAAGCTTGGGCCGGATCATGCGGAACCTGACTTCAGCTTCAGCTCTTGGTTCGCCATGCTTTTTTCTGCTGGCATGGGTATCGGGCTGATGTTTTTTGGCGTGGCGGAACCCGTCATGCATTTTCTCTCCCCGCCGCTGGGAGAGCCTGGCACAGCACAAGCGGCCAGTGAATCCATGAAACTGACGTTCTTCCACTGGGGACTTCATGCTTGGGCGATTTATGCGATCGTAGCGCTAATATTGGCATTTTTCGGCTATCGCCACAACTTGCCTCTGACCATGCGTTCTGCGCTTTATCCCATCATCGGTGACCGTATTTATGGTCCTATTGGTCATGCGGTCGATATTTTTGCCATTATTGGAACCGTGTTTGGTGTGGCAACATCACTCGGTTATGGCGTGCTGCAGGTAAACTCCGGTTTTAATTACCTGTTTAATCTACCAGTCAATCCACATGTACAGGTTATTCTAATTATCATTATCAGCACCCTTGCGACGCTTTCCGTTGTGGTGGGTCTGGACAAGGGCATACGACGTCTTTCTGAGTTCAACCTTGTTCTCGCACTGGTTTTGCTAGGACTGACCATGATCGTTGGACCGACCGTGCTATTGCTACAGATGTTCCTACAGAACACCGGTAGCTACCTCTCGGAGATTGTCAGTAAAACATTTAATCTTTATGCCTATGAACCCTCTGACTGGATAGGCGGCTGGACGCTACTGTACTGGGCCTGGTGGTTATCCTGGTCGCCCTTTGTTGGCCTGTTTATCGCACGTATCTCCCGGGGGCGAACCATTCGTGAGTTTGTCACGGGGGTGCTGTTTGTCCCGACCGGTTTTACCCTGCTCTGGTTAACCGTGTTCGGAAACACCGCCATTGATATGATCATGAACCAAAATAAAACGGCACTGGCCGACATAGTACAGCAGGATGTCTCTGTTGCATTATTCCAGTTCTTTAGCTACTTCCCGTTCGCTGATATCTTATCCTCTGTCGCGGTATTGATGGTCGTGGTGTTCTTTGTCACCTCTTCGGATTCAGGGGTGATGGTCATTGATATGCTGGCCTCTGGAGGAAAAAGCCATACACCTATCTGGCAGCGAGTATTCTGGGCCAGCTTGGTTGCCATCGTGGCCATTGTCCTGTTACTAGCCGGAGGACTGCGCGCCTTGCAGACCGCAACCATTGCCAGTGCCATGCCGTTTGCCTTGATTCTTCTCATGGCGATTTACGGGCTATTCAAGGCGTTAGCCATTGATGCGACCAAAAAAGAGAGCCTTGCGCAGGCAACACTGACACCCAAAATGGGTCGTAATCCGATCCCTTGGCAGCACCGCTTAAACAACATGGTCTGTTTTCCTCGGCGTAATGATGTCAACCATTTTCTCAAGGAGATCGTGATGTCAGCCATGACATCCGTTTCCGAAGAGCTTGAGAAGCAGGGGTTTGAAAGCACTATTACTTTTGACAAAATGAAAGGGATGTCGAGCATGAAGGTGTTTCATGGAGAAGAACATGATTTTCTCTACCAAGTCTACCCCCGAGCGTATCTTCAACCCAGCTTCATGGTGGATGAGGATGAGCACAAGTACTTCCGTGCTGAGGTTTTTCTGCGTGAAGGCGGGCAGGATTATGACATCATGGGATGGACTCGGGAGCAGGTCATCGGCGATATCATTGACCAATATGAGAAGCACATGTACTTCCTCCATATGGTTCGTTAGCGACCGTCTTGAAGCGTCAGTAAAAGACCGTTGCATCCATAATGAGGCGGTCTTTTATATAGTGGTTTGGCCATAGTCCTGATATTCTGCACCAACTAATTTCAGAGCGCTTCGCATGAGGCAAACTGAATCAACCTCGAAGCTAGAAAGTGTAGGTATTTAACACTGTTGCTACAAAACTATAACCAGCAAAAAAATCTACATCCAAAACTACTCTTTTTTTTTACTTGCACACCTTGGATCACATCGGACTTATTCAAACGACCCAATATCTTCAAAGCCAGTAAAAAAACCAATCAATGCAATATATTAGAAAGCGATCATGGCAAACGTAGCAAACACCACCAAGGAAAGCGAAACCATACTCACACCCATGATGCAACAATATATGCGCATCAAACAGCAACATCAGGATCAGCTGATTTTTTATCGCATGGGCGATTTTTATGAGCTGTTCCATGATGATGCCAAAAAAGCCGCATCACTGCTCGACATCACATTAACAGCGCGGGGTCACTCCAACGGACAGCCTATTCCCATGGCCGGTATTCCATTTCACGCTGCGGAGAGTTATCTCGCTCGGCTCCTCAAACTGGGAGAATCTGTCGCCATCTGCGAACAGATCGGCAACCCTGCTACCAGCAAAGGACTGGTTGAACGCAAAGTCGTCCGGATTATCACTCCAGGTACCGTAAGCGACGAGGCCTTGCTGGATGAACGGCTCGATAACTGGCTGGCGGCTCTGCATGTGCAGGATGACCTTTACGGACTCGCCATTTTGGATATTACCAGTGGCCGCTTTCATGTTCAGGAAATGAATGGATGTGAAGCGATACTGGGCGAACTCCAGCGCCTCAATCCGGCCGAACTGCTGACCTGCGATGACCAAGTGTACGACAGTCTGATCACACAGCGTAATGGTTTTCGACGTTGCCCCCCATGGCATTTTGATTTAGAAACAGCTCGCGATCTCCTGACTCGTCAGTTTAAGACCAAAGACCTGTCAGGTTTTGATTGCAACCATATGACGGTTGCGATCGCCGCAGCAGGCTGTCTCTTGCAGTACGCACACGACACCCAGCGTACAGCCTTACCCCATATTCATACACTGCATGTTGAACGTCGTGAGGAGTGTGTTGTACTGGACGCTTCCAGCCGACGCAACTTGGAGCTTGATACCAATTTGAATGGCGGCAGGGAGAATACCCTGCTGTCGGTGATGGACAAAACAGCAACCTCAATGGGTAGCCGACGACTCTGCCGCTGGATCAACCAACCTCTCCAAAATATCGAGCAACTGCAGCAACGCCAATCTGCCATTCATGCCTTACTGACCGATTATTATTACGAGCCGATTCACGGCACATTAAAAGGCATTGGCGACATAGAACGAATTATCGCTCGAATTGCACTACGCTCTGCCCGTCCCCGTGATCTTGCCCGCCTGCGGGATGCGCTGTCACTTTTGCCTAAGCTACAGACACAACTCAGCGTCATCGATAACATGCGTTTATCAGGTCTTGGCAGACAGATCAGCGATTATCCAACGCTCGTTAACCTTCTGCAAAAAGCCGTGATTGATAATCCTCCCGTTGTTATCCGAGACGGCGGTGTCATTGCCGAAGGCTACGATAAAGAGTTAGACGAGCTTCGTGCCATCAGCGAAAACGCCGGCGACTACCTGCTGCAGCTAGAGAAACGGGAGAAGGAACAGACCGGACTCTCCTCACTAAAGGTCGGTTACAACCGGATTCACGGCTACTTCATTGAACTGAGCCGACGCGAGTCGGAAAAGGCACCGGTGAGTTATATTCGGCGCCAAACCCTGAAAAATACCGAACGCTTTATCACTCCGGAACTAAAAACATTTGAAGATAAGGCGCTATCCAGCAAAAGCCGCGCACTGGCCCAAGAAAAAGCGCTCTATGAAGCGCTGATTGAAACACTCGCAGAACACCTGATACCGCTTCAGGAGAGTGCACAGGCTATTGCAGAATTAGATGTCCTGAGCTGTTTCGCAGAACGTGCCGAAACCCTCACCCTCACCTGCCCTGAACTGATACAAGGCGAGGAGATCTATATAGAGGAAGGTCGACACCCAGTGGTTGAACAGGTGTTAACCGATCCGTTTGTTGCCAACAGCCTCAACCTTCACCATGATCGAAGGATGTTGATTATCACCGGCCCTAACATGGGCGGTAAGTCGACCTATATGCGCCAGACAGCGCTGATTGTCCTACTCGCCCATATTGGCAGCTTCGTACCTGCGGCCCATGCCAAAATCAGTATCGTTGATCGGATCTTCACTCGAATCGGCTCTTCTGATGACCTGGCCGGCGGACGATCAACCTTCATGGTCGAAATGACTGAAACAGCCAGCATTCTGAATAACGCCACGGCACAAAGCCTAGTACTGATGGATGAAATAGGCCGCGGAACCAGTACATTTGACGGGCTATCACTGGCGTGGGCCTGCGCTCACCACTTGGCTGACCAGATTCAAGCTTACACGCTGTTTGCGACCCATTATTTCGAAATTACGCAACTGCCGGAGATCTGCGAACGAGTGGCCAACGTCCACCTCAACGCAGCCGAGCATGACGATCGCATCATCTTTCTCCATGCCGTTCAGGAAGGATCTGCTAGTCAGAGTTATGGTCTCCAAGTCGCACAACTGGCAGGGGTTCCGCGCAACGTGATCCTCCAAGCCAAGCAAAAGTTAGATCATCTGGAGCAAAGCTCCACGGACAACACTGACAACAAAAACAGGTCAGCCCTCAAAAATTCTTCAAAAAAAGCATCGGCACCTTCACCACAGAACGATATGTTTACTTTGCACTCACCTCATCCTGCGCTAGACATCATTGAACAACTCAATATCAATGACACATCACCCCGTGAAGCTCTCGATTTACTGTATCGCCTGAAGCAAACTCTAACGTAAACGGATCGCTCTATCGGTAGTAAACATCATCGTAATGCCGATATTCGACCAGTGCCGGTTATCGGTCGATAACCGGCCAAATTTTACGGTTAAACTAGCGCCTAGCGTCCACAATAATCATTGGCCAGATCGCCTCAATACCGTGACGACCCATAAGAAAAACTGATAACGGATCAGTGCTAGAATAACCATCAAACCAGCCTATGAAGATGGAGTAACCGCAATGACATTTGTCGTTGGTGATAACTGCATAAAGTGTAAGCACACAGACTGCGTCGAAGTCTGTCCTGTCGATTGTTTTTATGAAGGTTCAAACTTCCTGGTCATCCACCCAGAAGAGTGCATTGATTGCGCACTATGTGAACCTGAGTGCCCAGCTAACGCCATTTTCCCTGAAGATGAAATCCCTCAAGATCAGCAGGAATTCATTACATTGAACGCTCTCTTGGCAGAAACCTGGCCCAACATCACAGAGAAAAAAGAGTCGTTACCCGACGCCGAAGCGTGGGATGGAGTGACGGACAAACTTAAATATCTGGAACGCTAAACCAAACAGACAATAAAAAAGCCATGGCTTCAGCATGGCTTTTTTATTATTCACATCATAGAGCGCTAACTGAAAAGAGACTCACTCGATAACCCCTGCTTTTCCAGGATAGAACGAAGACGTTTAAGTGCTTCAACCTGGATCTGCCGAACCCGCTCCCGAGTAAGGCCAATCTCTCTACCCACCTCTTCCAGCGTACTGGTTTCATAACCCCGCAGCCCGAAGCGTCTGGCAACAACCTCTCGCTGTTTTTCTGAGAGCTCACTCAACCACTCATTGATACTGTCGTTGAGATCGCTATCCTGCAGCAAGACAGCCGGATCATTTTCACGAATATCAGAGATCGTATCAAGTACAGATTTATCAGAATCGTGCCCTAACGGTGTATCAACGGATGTTACCCGTTCATTCAGACCCAGCATCCGTTTGACATCGGCAACCGGTTTGTCGAGCAGGCTGGCAATATCTTCAGGGGTAGGATCATGATCCAGCTTTTGGGTGAGTTCACGAGCAGCCCGCAGATAGACATTCAACTCCTTAACCACATGAATCGGAAGTCGAATCGTCCGCGACTGATTCATGATGGCCCGTTCAATCGTTTGTCGAATCCACCATGTCGCATAGGTAGAAAATCGAAAACCACGCTCCGGATCAAACTTTTCGACAGCCCTGATAAGACCGAGATTACCTTCCTCAATCAGATCAAGCAGCGACAAGCCACGATTAACATAGCGCCGAGAGATTTTAACGACCAGCCGAAGATTGCTTTCAATCATCCGCCGCCGACCAGCGTCCACTCCCTTCCTTGCCAGCCGAGCAAAGTGGACCTCTTCTTCCGGTGTCAATAGTGGCGAGAAGCCGATCTCATTAAGGTACAGCTGCGTTGCATCCAGCGACTTGTAAAACGCTTCTTCGTCACGCTGTTTGCCATGTCCGCTACCTGCCACAGCGGTGCGGCGTGCTGATTTATCACCCAATAACTCCGAACTAGAAACAACCTTCCCACTGGGTAAACCAGTATCAGGAGCATCTTCCTTGGCTCCGCTTCCGCTCGCATCATCCAGCTCTAACTCTTCCCTTTTTAGTGCCATAAGCGCCAATCCTGCTAATTGAAGTGGTCCCACTCACAGCCGAACAGCCAGAGGGCTGTATCGACGACCCTTAAACTATCAGGTCCGTCTATTTTTTTGCCAAACCACAACTTTATTGTACATCAGCGTTTTGACAGATAAAGAAGAGGGTCTACAGGTTTCCCATTACGCCGAATTTCAAAGTGTAGTTTAGGCTCGCTCGTCCCTGTAGAACCTATTTCGGCTATCTTCTGGCTCGCTTTAACTACGCCACCTTCCTTAACAAATAGCGCTTTATTATGAGCGTAAGCACTGAGATAGCTATCATTATGCTTCACAATAATCAGATTACCATACCCTTTCAGTCCGCTGCCGGCATAAACCACTTCGCCTGCAGCAGTCGCAATGACAGGTTCTCCGATATTGCCAGCGATATCAATACCTTTATTCATGCGCCCTTGTGCCGAGAAGTGTGAAAGAACTCTCCCATTCGCTGGCCAACGCCATCTCAAAACCTGCAAACTCTCCAACTTTTTCTTTGTTATAGGGCTTGTTGATTTTCTATACACTTTGTCAGAACGAGGCTTGGCGAGCTGTTTTTTTGTTGTCAGAATAGATGGTACGGACGATAGGCCAGATGGCACGATATGCGCGGAAAGGCTTAGTTTCTGATCCGGATGGATGAGATAGGGCGACCCTATTTTGTTAGCACCCGCTAACTCTCTATAGTCCTTTCCATAAAGCCATGCTATCGAAAATAGCGTTTCACCAGGCTTCACAACATGCCACCCTTGAGAGACAATCCTTAGATGTGTTCTGTTACTGACAGGCACATCAATTTGCTGATGACTGCAGGCAATCACCAACAAAAGCAGTAACGTAATACTGACACTTTTTGAGCAAATGTTTAAATATTTTTTACTCACAATACCTTTTTGTTCGATAGTTTGCCAAAACCGTAAGGCATACTTTTCAATTATCGCTTTATTATCTTTTAGAATTAAAAAATACCTGTTATTTCAAACTTATCTAAAAATGAGTGGAACATTTTTAAAATACATCCTTAGTAAAGTACTTGCTATTTGATAAAAAGCAATATTTTGCTACAAACACATCACTAATCATCAATAAAAAGTACACTAATCAGATTCATTGATTTGTGCCTTGGAGCGTCCATACCACTCAAAAACCGATACCAGCACGACGGCCAGGAGCATCAACCCCAGAGCCTCCCATAGATCAGAAGATTGACCGGTCAACGACTCGTAATTCCAAGGTAGTACATTAATTGGCAAAGGCTCCCAAGACAGCGTTTGCTTCCATGGCCAGATTTTTTCCACCGAACCGACCATCGAACCCACGAGAAAAGCTAACGTGGAAAAACGACAATGGATAAGCAACCAAGACAAAAATCGTGAAAATAACAACAGGCCAGAAACACAACCGACAACAAAGATCAACAGCGTAGCTATATCAAAATCTATGACGGCTTGCATAACTGGGATGTATAAGCCCAATAACAGCAAGATAAAACTACCGGAAATCCCTGGTAATATCATTGCGCAAATAGTCAGCGCACCCGCCCAAAGAAATGTATACCACTCAGGCTGAACAGCCCCCCTCGGTGAGATATAACCGATAAAAACAGCCACGATAATACCGACAACAAAACACAAAAAGCGGGCCAAATTCCAATCAGTGATATGCCGTAAAATCAGCAAGGCAGACACCACAACCAATCCAAAAAAAAACGACCATACCAGAATGGGCCAGACCTCCAGCCCATAGGTTATCAAGCGAGCCATGGTAAAGATGCTGAACAGGACGCCGCTCAATACAGCAGCCAAAAAAGTTCCATCGATATACCGCCAAAAAGAAGCCACCCCTTGCCTGAACAGAATACTCACAGATGCCGGACCCAGTGTTTTCAAACTATTGAGGAGCCGATCATAGATACCGACAATAAAGGCGATAGTACCACCCGACACCCCTGGCACGACATCAGCGGCTCCCATCAGAGCACCTTTAAGAAAAAGTATGACTATTTCCAATAGCAACATCCTATCAATCTTTTCTAGATGACTATTCATTCATGATGACCACTTTGCACCCGACAATAGCGGTGCAAATTTGGCCAGCTTCAATACCTGTTCGTTCTACCCACACCCCACTCCTGCTCGTTCAGATTATTAGCGACTCACGGGGTCATCATGCGCATCCTCGCTCAGCTATTCAAACAACCTTTCAGGCAGATGCTTCGATGACGATAAAACCGTCAAACGCCTGCTTAACCAACCGAAATATTCATCAACATGCTTCATCATGACGTTATAGAGCTTCAAATAGCAAAGCTGCTCTCTCGCCCAAGCTGTCACGGAAAGAGCTCCGATTACCATACACTTCTCATACACGACCTTCAGCGTATATTGTTAAAGACTTCATTAAGCATCGCTGTTGCATAAGCTCCCTTCGACAGGTTAAACGAAAGATGCAACTCATCACCTCCCCACTGCCAGCACAACGCGTCAGGCATCACCCGCAGCGAACGCCGCTCCTGATTCATTCCCGCTAACTCAAGACCTTGACAGAAGAGAGGCCAGCGTTCAGCCAGCTCAGCCTCCCACTGGCTCACCTCATCACCCGACAGCCTGTCACCACACCCCCACAGAGGACCGGTATTACTCAGATCACCACTGAGAAAACGCTCAAGGACGGTCTCATCCCTACGCTCCGGCAAGATCAATGAATGGCTATCGCGGAAGGTCAACACATCCCCTTTCAACAGGCTACACCAAGTCTCTTCTCGCACTCTGCGAGCCAATACCTGATTGAACAGCCATGACCGTGCTGCTGATAACACCATGCTTTTCTGATCTCGCTTTAATCGGAGCTTGCCTTCGAAGAGAGCCGCGGCCTTATCAAGATTTCCACCGTTAAAACCAAAACGTTGCATACCAAAATAATTAGGAACTCCTTGCAAACTCATTAACTGAAGACGCGCCTCAATTTGTGATGGTTCCCCCGTAACATTCCGCAAATGAACAACAAACCGGTTACCGAGCAGAGCCCCCTGTCGCAACTTGCGATTATGCCACCCGGTTTTCAGTACAGTGATACCATTGCCACAATCTGACCAATCCAAATTATCCGCCCGCCCCTTGCCTGGCAGCTGCACACTAAACCATTGACGAGTCACCCCCGCCCGATCTTTCAAACCTGCATATCCCACCAATGAAGGCGGCACACCAGCCATTTTGCCAAGAATTCGCGCAACCCACTGAGTGTTCTGCCCGCTCTTCTCAACCCACAGGAACAGATGTTCACCTTCGCCACAAGGCTCAAACGGCAGGACTTCCTCAACCTGAAAATCCTCAGGCTCTACTTTAAAAGCTGCAACCCCGCACGCATCGCCATAAGCCCTTGGCAGTGTCATATCCCAATCTGTCATACCCACCTTCACTTTAAAATAAACAGATCATCTACCCGAACAAGTGTCTCTAACATAAGATGAGAGATAACAAAATAAACGAAAGGAAACTAAGACTACTCACTCATAAGGAAAAACTCTTCATCACGTTTGATCATGCCTAACTCTGTGCGAGCATGTTCCTCAACAGCTTCCAAACCTGTCTGCAAAGCGACAACATCAACAGAGAGCAGATGATTACGCTCTCTCAGTCGCTGACTTTCAAGCTGCTGCTGGGCAACCCTCTCCCGGACCGTCATCAGCTGAGAAACACTGCCTTCACCGATCCAGAGTCGATATTGTAGTGTTAGCAAAAGAGAAGCCAGCACAATGATTAATGTACGCATAAGCTATAAAAAGAAGTCGATGACCTGACGAAGGATAACAGCAGAAACGGTTAAACACAGTATGCGCTTTTCACTACCCCATCAATACGGAGTCGTCTTTAATCGATAAAAAGACAAAAAAGGGCCACCTAAAGCGACCCCATTACCATCTTCATCCTTAACGTGACGAATACCTTTCAAGCAAGCCTAAATCATGTTCGCAACTACCCAAGATCCAATACCGTAAACCCTTTTACCAGATCATCAACTGCCTTGATGCGTTCAAGAAAGGGTTCCAGTTTATCCAGTCGTAGCGCACTAGGGCCGTCACACTTGGCGTTATCCGGATCAATATGTGCCTCCAGAAATAAACCTGCAAGTCCCAGCGCCATACCAGCACACGACAATTCGGCCACCTGATGACGACGCCCACCAGACGCCTCACCGAGAGGATCCCGACACTGCAACGAATGAGTCACATCGAAAATCACAGGCAATCCCCCACTAACCTCCTTCATGGTGCGAAAGCCCAGCATATCGACGACCAGGTTATCGTAGCCAAAACAGCTACCGCGTTCACATAACAGTATGTTTTCACAACCGCTTTCACGGAACTTATTCACGATATTACGCATCTGCGGTGGACTCAAAAACTGGGGTTTTTTGATATTCACCACAGCTCCGGTGGCCGCCATCGCAACGATCAGATCCGTCTGACGAGCCAGAAACGCCGGCAGCTGAATCACATCCGCCACCTTCGCTACTGGTTCACACTGATAGATTTCATGCACATCAGTGATAACAGGGATACCATAGGTGTTCTTGATGATCTGTAGTATTTCAAGTCCTTCTTCCATACCAGGCCCACGATAAGAGGCAATCGAAGAGCGATTGGCCTTATCAAATGACGCCTTGAAGACATAGGGGATACCCAGTCTACGTGTGACATCCACATAGTGGCCAGCTACTTCAATCGCCATCTCTCGGAACTCAAGCACATTCATTCCGCCAAACAGGACAAAAGGCCTGTTATTGGCAACATGAATGTCAGCGATTCGCACAGTTTTAGCATCCATGAACAACGACACCCTCAATCAAGCTTTCTGAGTCATACTGTAGCTCAGCGCAGCTTCAACCAGTGCAGTAAACAGGCAATGGCCATCGCGCGGCGTGGAGGTGAATTCTGGATGGAACTGACAAGCCACAAACCATGGATGCTCAGCAATCTCAACCATCTCCACCAACGATTGATCCACGGAGCGACTTACTACTTTCATACCAGCCGCCTCAAGCTGATCAACATAATGGTCATTCACTTCGTAGCGATGACGATGACGCTCATTGATGATTTTCTTGCCATAAGCCTTAAAGGCATTCGTACCTTCAACCAGACTGCTCTTCTGCGCACCTAAGCGCATGGTACCACCCAGATCAGACACTTCATTACGCTGTTCAACCCGACCCTGACTACCCATCCACTCGGTGACAAGACCGACGACCGGATGCTCAACGTCGCTATCGAATTCAGAACTATTGGCTCCTTTCAGCCCGACAACATGTCGAGCAAACTCGACCACAGCCAACTGCATACCCAGACAGATACCGAGGAAAGGCACGTTATTTTCACGAGCATAGCGAATAGTGGCAATTTTGCCCTCCACGCCACGATCACCAAAGCCCCCTGGCACCAAAATAGCGTCAATCTCATGTAGCACCTCCAACCCTTGGCGCTCAATATCCTCGGAGTCGATATAGCACAGGTTAATCTTGGTTCGAGTTTTCAGGCCTGCATGCTTCATCGCTTCAATCAGTGATTTATAGGCATCGAGCAACTCCATGTATTTGCCGACCATCGCAACCGTTACTTCTCGGGCAGGGTACAGCTCACGCGCCAACACATCATCCCATTCACTCAAATCAGCGTCACGGCACTCAAGCATGAAGTTATCGACTATCAGCTGATCCAGTCTCTGCTCATGCAACATCCGCGGAATACGGTAGATGGAGTCAGCATCCTCTAGCGAAATAACTGCACGCTCTTCCACGCTGGTAAACAGAGAGATCTTGCGGCGCGAGGAGATATCGATCGGATGATCGGAACGGCAGATCAGGATATCAGGCTGCAAGCCGATGGAGCGCAACTCCTTGACAGAATGCTGGGTTGGCTTGGTTTTCAGCTCACCGGCAGTATTGATATAGGGTAGCAGCGTCAAATGCATCAGCATGGCACGACCCAAGCCCATTTCAACCTTTAGCTGTCTTACCGCTTCTAGAAATGGCTGAGACTCAATATCTCCGACCGTGCCGCCAATCTCAACCAGCGCTACATCCACGTCACCGGCACCAGCAATGATACGACGTTTGATCTCATCGGTAATATGCGGAATCACCTGAACCGTGTCACCAAGATAATCGCCACGGCGCTCTTTTTTGAGTACATGTTCGTAGATACGGCCCGAGGTAAAGTTATTACCTTTTTTCATGGTCGTTCTGACGAAACGCTCGTAATGCCCCAGATCCAGATCGGTTTCCGCCCCATCTTCAGTGACGAAGACTTCACCATGTTGAAAAGGACTCATGGTCCCAGGATCAACATTGATATAAGGATCGAGCTTGAGCAGGGTGACCTTCAGACCACGCGCTTCAAGAATAGCCGCAAGCGAAGCTGAGGCAATGCCTTTCCCCAACGACGATACGACACCACCGGTAACAAATATGTAGCGTGTCATTTAAAACCTGTTGAATTTAGAGTCAGGCAGTCTGCCTGCTTGATGGGAAGTATTGACGAAAAAAGAGAAGGCTTCAGAATATTAAACATCGAATGGTTTCTCAACAACGAAAAAATCACTATTGCCTACCAAATGGCGTTTGCCAACTCAATAAAATACTCGGCTCATGCCGTGCTGACAGGTAGTCTGCATTGGCCAGAAGTCCTGGGATAGCGACCAACTCCCCAGCAATATGAAAAATGGGTAATCTATCCCGAATCCAAGCGGGTACACTCAACGTATTAAGCCATTTTTTCAGCGACTTACGCCCTTTCCGACCCGTCAAACAGAAAGGCGAGACGGTAATCTCATCACGGTATCCCAGCAGAATCTGGGCAAGCCCCTGCCTGACCCGTACCCCCTTTTGATCAGTATGACCATCCTCAATCACTATCCGCCCATTACCAGGAAGATTAATACATCCAGCTTTCAGGCTGTTGAGCTGGCAAGAAAAGGCTTGCAGCTTACCCATAGGGGGCATACTTATTATCTGGCCTGCATGACGTCGAACCTCACACCCTTCCCAAGCGATCAACGGAGAAGCCTCTTGTGCAGCCGCCGCTAACTCATCCAAAATTCGCTGAACGACCACTCGAATGGGTAACGGAAACCCCTGCCGCTTCAGCCAATGACGAAGCAGATTACGCTGCCGATACTCTGACAACTCGCTCATGCGGGCGACATCTAACGCCTGAGCATCTGGCAGAAACAAAACAGGTGTATCACTCACAACTTGTTGCAGATCAACTTCAGTCACTTGATCCAGCAATGCAGCAGCATCAGCCGCATCCTCTGCAAGACGTCCCAGATGATTCAAGGCACCAGGCCAACGCTCACTCAGCAACGGCAATACTTCATGACGAAGAAAATTTCGGTCATAAGTCACATCAAGGTTGGATTCATCGTCAATCCACTCAATACTGTGAGAGTGTGCATAGGCATGAATATCCCCCTTGGAAACCGCCAGCAGCGGTCGCAAAATAACAGCCTCACCCAGCAGACGCTTGCGAGGAATCGCAGCAAGGCCATGCACACCGCATCCTCGAACTATACGATAAAGCAAGGTCTCTGCTTGATCATTACAATGATGCGCCTGCAACAGGTAATCCCCTCTCTCAAGGTACTCTTCATAAAGCTGATAACGAGTCGCTCTTGCAGACGCTTCCAGCCCTTTACCAGCACAAGTATCAACCACCCCTTTTGCAGTAACAATGGGTACCGACCAGCGCTGACACAGCGATTGACAGAATGCCTGCCAAGCAACGGCATTAACACTCAGGCCATGATTGACATGAATAGCAGCCAACGTCTTAATTTTTCCCCGCTCCCGCAAAGCAACACAGAGATGCAATAAAACCGTGGAATCCAAGCCGCCACTGAGCCCAACGACCAGACGATGATCACGGCAGAGTTCAGGCAGGTTTTTCAGAAGGTATTCGTCTGTCAGGGGCATTCCCGAATCCATTGACACTGAACCAATCACAGAAAACCGGTACACCCCTAGCCATACTGGTTTTGCACGCTCTCGAACATCATTCCAACATCACCTGATCACTTTGTCATTACGATACACCAAAGCGCTGCAGCCTGTCGTAACGAGTAACAACCAGAGTATCAAGTGACATGGCCCTTAATTTATCCAGCTCCGCTTCAAGTGCATGCTTGACTGAGGCTGCCACCAGATCAATATTGCGATGCGCCCCACCCAGCGGCTCTTCCACCACTCGGTCAACAAAACCCAGTTCATGCAATCTGCGCGCGGTGATCCCCATCGCTTCCGCCGCTTCGGCCGCATAATCCGCTTTTTTCCAGAGAATAGAGGCACAACCTTCCGGAGAAATAACTGAATACGTTGAATACTGCAGCATCAGTAAACAATCACATACACCGATTGCCAGTGCCCCGCCGGAACCACCCTCACCGATAACCGTCGCTATAATCGGCGTTTTGAGTCGTGACATCACCGCAAGATTACAGGCGATCGCTTCATTTTGCCCACGTTCTTCAGCATTAACACCAGGGTAAGCACCAGGCGTATCAATGAATGTCAAGATAGGCAAACGGAAACGCTCCGCCAACTTCATCAGACGACAAGCCTTACGATAACCTTCCGGTCTGGACATCCCGAAATTACGGCGAACTTTTTCAGGCACTTCACGCCCTTTCTGATGACCAATGATCACAACTGGTTTTCCAGCCAATTCCGCCATGCCGCCAATCATGGATTTATCATCCGCAAAACGGCGGTCACCGTGGAGCTCATCAAAGTCATCAAAAATGATATCGATGTAATCCTGCGTATACGGGCGACGAGGGTGTCGAGCCAGCTTGGCAATCTGCCAAGCAGAAAGATTCCTGAAAATGTCTGAGGTCAAGGTTCTGCACTTTTCTTCGAGCTTGAAAATTTCTTCGCTGATATTCAACTCATTGTCTGACCCAACCAGCCGCAACTCTTCTATTTTTGCTTCCATCTCAGCGATTGGCTGTTCAAAATCCAAATAATTCGGGTTCATAGAGACCACTTTACACAGACATTTTCGACAAGATCATAAAATCCGATACACAATAAATAATACCAACAAAAAAGTCGAGCTAAAATCCATAAACAACCGTGCATCTATCTTTATAACAAGGCTCAAGGAGAGAGTAACATACCCTACTCACCAACCGTTGACGCGATGTTGACACAGGCGGACACTCTCTCGCTCCAGAGCGATTCACGTACAACAAACAGGATAACCTCACATTTTCGGCAATCAGGATGACCATAAACCGATCAATTAAAGGATCAACGGTACTCTGCAAAACCACAGTACTCCATAGTAGAGATCCACTGGCCATAAGATCTAATGGCATAGTCATAACTCACCAGACTATTTGCCGAGATCAATCCTCTCAATTTAACGGTGTAATCGCCCATTCGTGATCACAACTTACGACCTCCCTGCGCCTGCCGCAGAGAATCTTCCAACTGCAATAAACGCTGGTTCACTTGCTGTCGGTAACTGTCCATTGACCGAGACGTCTCTTTCACTGAAGCAATTTGCTGATCCATGCCTACATTGACATCAACCAAAACCTTTGCCGCATCCCGTCGTAAACCATCGACAGAAGCTAGCAACATATCAATCTCTTCCCGCGAGGTTGACAGATTAACCACAAAATCAGCATTGAAACCTTTAATCTGGCGTTCAATGCGTTCAATCCTTACCATCGCTTTATTTAGAGTATCTGAATATTTTTTCGTCTCTCCCTGCGTAGTACCTGATAATACTTTCAGTGCCACGAGTGATGCGTCACTGTCAGCCAGATGCGCTTTGAGCTTACTAATATCCTTGCCATTACGTTTGCTCGCCAGATCCCACAACTTGCGAATTTCGGAATGAAGCTCCTTCAACTCCAACTTCACCTGTTGATCGCTTTGACTCAGTGCCTGCCCCGCTTCTGTTATCACACCTGACACCTCGGCCAACTGTTGTTCAGCGGCGACGATCAAGCTCTGGGTCGACGCCAACTCCCGCTGTAACTGGGCAATCTGAACATAACTTATACCACCCACCGTCACCAACAAACCCAGTAGTACTAAAAAAAAACCGGTTTTGACAAAGCTCGTGAACGTCACACGTTTCCGCTTACTCTTCTCCTTTTTTTTCGCATCAGATGGAGATGTCCGTGCACGCTCCATAACATCATCGGAAGGCATTGACAGGCTCGGTAGGTTATCAAGTTCATCTCGGTCATCTGAATGCATTGTCATTCTGTACTCACAACTCTTCGGTAATCAAATATTGATACATGTCAATAATCGTCATTATCATTATATAGCAAAGCCACTACAGACCCAATAGAACCCAGTGTGCATCACCAATAGCATGAGCCAGTAGGTTATTTTAATAAAACAGAGCATGAACATTAATCGACATCTCATTAATGGAGATCATTCATACTCCTTGATGGTGCTGGCTACCATCGTTCAAAGGATGTGGTAGAGGTAGCAGAAGCTGGGGATAAGCTACATAACCTCCCGCCTTACAGTCCTAATCTGAACTCAATTGAGCGACTATCAGCAGGATGAACGACAATTTTCAGGATATTAAATCCTGCATCTTGAATTCGCTTGGATATATATACAGGTAATGTTTATCGAAATAAGTTCGCGAAAATATGACATAAAACAGGCTGGAGCTGATACTGATTCGAAACTGGTCGAAGTCTACACTGGGCAGTTTTTAGTTGAATTAATCAACAATTGCAATAACCATATGGTTATTGCATAACATAGCACAAACTGATTATAATAATTATTCACTATTTTAGAGTTAGGTCTCATAAAATACTAGACGCTTTGAAATAACAACTTGTCGCCTCATTTCCATCCTTCAGTATAGAAATACTGAATATAACGTAAGAGGCAGATATCATCAACATACGGATGCAATCAAATGAAATCACTAATAGCACTATTGTTTTTATCCACACTATCATTTACGGCAACCTCTCAAGATTTTGCCAATATTAGACTTAGCTTTTTTGAATCAAATAAGATAAAAGTTGAAAAATTTACAGATCCAATACTAAGCAATGTCACTTGTTATATCAGTAGAATTCATGAGACTGATTTTTTGAATCTATCAACTCCATCAGACTCTAGCATTCAATGTATTAAAACTGGAATGTCTAGTGATTACGAAATTAATAGACTGAGGGAAAATCTGAAAAATAATGAGGTTTATACGATATCACTGAGCTATGGTGATAAATCTATTAGAGTCAATCGTTACTATGACACAGCAACAAATGCTGCTGTTTATGTAAGCTATAGCAATCAGACTGGAGGTGGCAGTTTTAAACATTCAACTACATCTGTATTCTTAAGCAATTAATTATTAATACAATTAAGTGTAATTAACTAGAAAGAGCCTTAACGTTTTTTTTTGAAAAATAATTTACTTTTGGCTCCTTCTAATTCTTGGCATTGTTTGTATTAATACAATAAATGTAATCTACTGCTGGATTAATACAATGAGACCTAATCATCATCCAACCAAACCGATTATATTCTGATAAAATATCGACTTTAAAAAAACCTTCACGACACAGTTCAAACTTTTCGTCTCAGCCACTGACCTAAATAATCCTTCGTAGCCTCGATAATACAGAAACGTTATTGAGCGTGGGATAGCAGCGTCAAAAAAGTCGATCCAAAACTCCAGAAACAAGCCATACAACCGATCATTGAGTGTTAAACGCTTCAGTGAACTTTGTAAGGGATAACACAATGAGGAAAGTTTAATGGGGGCGACTCAAGTCACTGATAATAATGAGGTCTCTCTTATTACTCTATTTCTTATTATTTTTATTTCCATTATTATTATCCTTAATTCGTGACTTTGATACATTCAAAGTCAGGATTAAGATTGCTATAAAGGTTCTCTATTGTTTCTTTTTTATCTGGCACATAACACCAAAAAAACTGCCACATGGATCTTTGGATGTTCTAAATTTCAGAATATTTTTGACCTTTAGATCCCGTGCGCTTGGGGGAATATAGGATTGATCATGCCATTTACAGTCTGTGCAGTAATCATTTTTTGATACATGTTTATAAAAAGTTTCCGCTTTTCTTTTTTTATTAACATTGATAGCAGCATTATAAAGAACGTTACTATCCCAACATACAGACTCCCCATAGTTGTAACCCCACATTTTCTTTTCTTCTGTATTGTATCCATAGATAACAACAGCATGTTCTAATGACTGGCTATTAGCTGGAATATTTAAGACCGCAGTTTCATTTCGCATTTGTATAAATATCATAATGAGACAATTTTTATCTATTGACTTCTTTATTTCATCATTGAAAACTTTTTCTGTTTTGAACTGTTTAATAGATAATTCAAGATTTAATTTATTGGCAATATTGTTGAGCATTATGAGATCTACAACCTCACCTTGTACCGATCCACATGTTTTAGCAATAGAACGAACACTTGTGCGGTACTCATGTTGTTTAAATAATGGAATATAGGAGTGTTCATCATGCCCGTAAAAAAGCTCATGGCAAAATGCTAGTGTTGCAATTTTACACGTAGGTCCACGTTGACGAGTTTTAAATCTCTGCCTTTCGTTAACTATACAGTTACCCAAGATAGCACGGTTTGAATTTTCAATTGGATGGCCGTTCAATTCATAACGATCAATATTATGCTTACTAACTTCTGTTTTTTTAATAAGATTTTTATCTTCTGAATGATTAACACACATGCAACAACAACTTAATATCTGTTTAATTATCCAAAAGACGAATCGTTTAAATGCAGAGATTAAGTTTCTGTCAGATGTGCGCTTGCTATCTGTTGGTGTTACTATTAGATCCTCACTATTATTTACGTGCTTAAATGTTTTCAATGAAGGAAAATTATTTTTATTACTGCTTCTTAAAATATTTAATGATTTCATTCCATGTTCTCACTTATAAACTGTGTTATTATTTAGTGCGTTATAGAGGCTATGTCTGTAGGCCTTTTTATTAAAGGACTTCAAAGGCGAAGCTGGTTATCCATAAATTCGCCATTGGGTTATTTTTTAAATGATAGTGTCTCATGCGATAACCCTTGCGACATGGAAGTCTCTGTCATTTTGATACATCTAAAGTAACGGATTCAGATATATATAAATACCCATAGCGTAGGATTACTATCAAAGAGACTCCTTTCCAATAATCCAAAATTTCTTCGCTTTCACTCTTAAATACTTCAGTCAAATACTTTACTACTTCTAAATGCTCATGTTCAATGGCGAGAAGAAATGGCGTTTTATTGTGTTTATCAAGCCATAGATGTGGCATATTTTTTTTATCATAATTAGGCAGATTATCTATCAAATATCGCATTATATATAAACGTCCATATTTAGCAGCGATATGTAGAGAGGTTGTTCCAAGTGTTTCATTTTTATAATAGCAATCAGATGTACCATGATACTTTGAAATATAAGACCGCATCGAGAACAAATACTGCACAACTTCTAAACTCCCACGGGCGATAGCACATTCTAAGGGAGTGCGGTTGTTATCGTCCAGAGCATTCGGACGATAATGTTTATTCGTCACAAGACTTGCTATTAAATTCACATATCCATCCTTAGCAGCTTTAATGGAATCGCTCTCAAATTTAGCCTCAACGTCCTGCGAATTCCCGACGTTCTCCACAACTGTTTTAACGATATTTTCTTGAGAAGTATATACAGTATGATTGTCTATTGGCTTTGAAGGAGACCTATTTTTACTTTGGTTTTGTCGATCAGCACATACTCCAAGGATAAGTTCTAGCTCCGCATCAGTTGACGTAATATAAAAGTCTCTGAATATGCTTAAGAAATACTCTTGGATTGGACGCTTTATAAAAATCAAAACTCGTTGGTAGAGAGTATATTTTGCCTTATCCATATCCATATCCATATCCATATCCATATTCATATTCATATTCATATTCATATTCAACATCATTTTAGTTAAAAAATTATTATTGGTTCTTTTACAAACACTTGATATAATCAGGCTCACCTTCATTGTATTGGACTTATATTAAAATAAAAAGTTCACTTTTTATAAAAGGAAAGATGGTCAACAAAACCATCCTTACTGTCGAGTGGTAGTGATTAATACCATGCCCAGAAATGTTTTAGTAGGACGAATACCACTCAAAATCTACACAGATCAGTCCATTGCACTTATTAGTTAAATACAGCCTCACTGATTCACGGCTCATACAGTAACGATGACCTCAACCAATCAAACGGACATTACCGAATTGCCTGCCTTGTTTATAGAGAAAATGATATTTTGTCTATATCAATAAATGGACGACTGTCAGATCCGATCAAATCGAATTGGATCGGATTGGATCGGAACTAATACACTTCATGTTGAGATTTTTGGCTTTTTTATTTAACCTGTAAATTCTATTTGTTACACAATAACATCTGCTATATCTGAAGTTATACTGATGATTCAGTATGACCTTCTACTGGCTCTGTAGTGGGAACGTTTTCGTGTTCATAATTCGTACGACTACGACAAAAATAGTTATAAGTTTGTGTTACTGGCCGTAAAAGCAAATCTGTTCCTCTATCTCCATCATTAAATCCTTTTCTCCAATGATAAATACAATAACCGCTACCAACAACCCCTGCTACGACTCCAACAACAGATGCTATTATTCCACCGCCTATGACTGCGGATTCTAAAATGGGCGCTCCACCAAGTGGAGTAACGTTAGATGTTCGCTCAAAAGTTTCTGGTTTAGATGTTGTTACTGAGTTATTAGGTACTGGTGGTTCAACATCTCCAAAGTTATATATTGGTTCAATATATGTGCCACAACCTTTACTATAGATTCCTGCCCCTCGATATTCAGGGTAACAAGTTTCACGTACGAACTGCTTATCAAAATTCGCACAGTCAATATTAGATGACGATCTTTCGATATTGTTACTATACCAATATCCATTGACTTTATTCCCTGCCGATATAACATTTTTAGTGGTAAGTTGATCACTTCCTACATTTAAAATAGTTCTCTTAACTTTAGAATTTATATGACAATCTATCATCACAGACTGGCCAATTGATTCACTATGTTTATTATTTAATATCCCTATCGATACACCAAAAAAAGCCGTTTCACTAGGAATAACCATGATTGTACCTATAGCCATGTTATTATTTATTTTACCTATAAATTCCGCAAATCCAGCTCCGACAGCTATAGATCCAAAATTGCCAAGTTTCATAGTACTGTCCTGTACTATATTGCCAGAAATGGTAACGTTACCGCTTGAGTGAGATACTCCTACAGCCATAACTCCATCACCGTTTAAGCACATTGTGCAATTCCTAACTACATTACCGCTTACGTTTGCATTACCACTCGAATAGATGGATCCGATAGCAAGATTGCCAATGCTTGTTTGAGCTATCATTTTACAGTTCTGAACAATATTATTCATAATAACAGCATCATCTTGAACAATAACTGCGCCGAATGCAAAAACTTTATGAATTCCTTTAAGATCAATGAAAAATCCATTTCCTGTATTATCAGTTATTCTAGAATTTTTTTTAGCCATACCCGAACATAAAGCAATGCCATTATCACCTAGTGCACTGTAAACACGACCCGGTCCAAAATGATTGTCTTTTATCTCTGCCATATCAGTCATTACATTACATATCATCCCTCCAGCATTTAGTTTACTCGTCATATTATAGTTAACGAATTCAACATTGATAACCGAGCCTCTTCCTACAATAACATTAAATAAGCTTTGAGTAAGATGAGTAATTTTGTGACATCCACCATCAAAATGACCTGAAAAATCAAACTGAATAGTACCGCTAAAATTAGCGGCATTGATATCTGCCGTTTGTTGATACATAGCATCACTTGGATAACAACCTGAAGAGCCGATACGCTCAAAGGTGTTAATGTCTGGCACAGGAATTGGCTCGCTTGGGCACATCTGATGATACGGTATATAAACACTGCATCCCGTTCTATACAATCCTGTCAATATACAACCTTTCAACACCCATCCAACATTAAGGCCATCATTTCTCAGCTTCCTTTCTTTAATATCACGCCGTTCTCCATTGTTCGCATGTGAAACGTCATTGCCATTATCGCCACTTTCGTTGCACGAAGCTCCCCTTGTTTTATTAGTAGGTTGCTGCTGTTTTTCTTGCTTATCATTAGCTTGTTGTTTGGGTTGCTTTTTTTTTGTCCTTAATATTGAGCAAGCGCTACGAGCAAGTTGCTGTAATGACCTACCCGCCTTTTTTAACATTTCCTTTGGTTGACTATTTACCATCATTTGCGCAGCTGACAAGTAAGTAGTCGATGTTGCAAGTGATTGAACCATATCAACAGGTATTGGCAACCAACTCTGAGACAATTTAGAAGCGAGTTCAATATAACCACACACCCTTGAGAGGTTTTTTTTATTTGTGGTTTTTGTCGATTTTTCATTAATATTAAAGTTTAACACTGGTATTTCTTGACTATTTTTTTTCTTATTAGGCGTTATGAATTTAGGATTTAAAGACAGGACAAATGAACACATCGCAGTACCAAATATCTGCAATTTACTGGGCTGCTGACTTTCTTTTTTATGAGCTTTTTCCTGATTTTTTTTCTGAGAGTGTACGTTAGATTCAGGAATGTCATCCTGTTCATCAGTCACCGATTCTACTGGATGGCTTGAAAAAGCATTGGCAGTAGACGCTGGTATTGTTATTCCGTTCTTTTCTGTATTGATCGTTTTCTTATGTGGCTCTGTACCTTTTTCTTGCGGAGAGTCATTAGGTTTCTTTATCTCTGTATGGAGTACTTTCGGGGATACTTGATTCACAGTTCGATGAGATTTGACGCCATGAATGTTATCTTTCTTAGTGATAAAGAAATCAGTATTAGATAACAGTGTCGCAGAATTATTATCATCTATTGTTTCTAATATATTCTCATTCTCACGCTGTATAATGTGAATATTAGATTTTGAAGAGACTCTTCTCTCAGCTGATTCTTGGCAAAACTTGTCATTTCTATTGATACTCACATCAATAAAACCGTTATTGTTTATTTGATTCACAATAAATCTCCATTAAATATAATATAAAATAATAAATTAATTAACATTAAATAAAGACTATAACTTTATAAATAAGTTCAAACAATAAAAATAATCGAACCGATAGCGCATAACACGATACTGACAAGTTCCTGAATCCGTGACTTTGAATGTATAAACAATGGCGGCGACTCTTATACCTCAATGGCTGTAACATGAGACATTATCATTTTCCCACTGATTGTCTGAGTTTTTGCTATGACTTACTATTGTTTTGCCTCTCCATAGGCCCCATAGGCCACTTCTCCAGTTATTCATAAATACTTTAGTTTTACCCCTATCTCTTTGTCAGAATGTCAGTTTGGTTACCACAAAATGCGTTGCCATGGCTTGAAGAATAACTGGGAATTCAGACTCCACCTATTTTATTTCATATTTTCGAAAACTTATTTCGATAAAAATTGTATATATATAAACCGTCTATATATAAATAAAGGATAAACAATAAAACTTTATAAAAACACAAGAATATACCATTCATTACATAACCACATAAAGGTTTCCATTATGAATAATTCTATTGACGGATTAAAATTAACTTTTAGAGAAAAAATTTCTTATATTAAAAATACAAGTAAGTATAAAGGAGTGTTATTTAAAGCATATATGATTTGTAGTTTGCTTCTTTCCTGTGGCCAATGTAATCTACATATTATGCGCATAGAATGTGAACACCTTATAAAATATAAGGGGGACTTCTTATTTTCTAGGAAAATAAGCATTGTTATGCCTGATCTTTTAAAATCCACTTATATTAATTTATCACACGCAAATAATACAGCCTCAGAACCGCAAGAAACAAACAATGTAAAGACTCAATCAGAAGAAGTTATTCATTCGCCTTTACTCACTACCGATCCAACTATTGAACACAGCTCTACGGCTTCAAGTGACACAACCAAATTGGTTGATGTTAATTCACTCACAACTTCATATCAATGTAAGACGCGATCCAAATCGATGAGGCCTAGTGCTGAATGTGAAGAAATTTCATCATCTGAATTGATGACTGATTCAGAACAAACGGATCATTTAGATGCGATAATTTCAGCAGTCACTAACGAAGACTGTGAGAGGCTCGATATATTACTATCGGA
>JAGLCE010000061.1 GCA_023146365.1 Endozoicomonadaceae bacterium | reverse complement strand
TAAATCCCATCTTGTGGAGGGCTTTGTTTATCGAAGTTACGGCATACTCAACGTGAAATTCATCTTTGATAATCTGAGCGACAATGCGGCATGTCCACAGTGATGCTTGGTAACCATAGTCCACTGGAGTTTTTGTCCTGAGGATCAAACTAAGCCGATCTTTCTGGATCGAGGTTAATTTGGATTTTTGGCCTCTACCAATACCCGATTTGGTTTTTAAGGCTTCGAAATCACCGTTTTTATAGCGATTGATCCACTGGTAGACTATTTTCTTGGAGGTTCCGTATTTGACGGCAACGGCGGGGGCGCTCAGGCCTGAAAGCCACACATTAATGGCTTCAAACCGAATGCGTTCGCGAACTTCATGGGATATTTTACGACCGTCGACCTTGCTCATTACTACCTCAACTCTGCTGAAGGTCGACTATCATACGTCTAAGGTCACCTATAAATGACTGCCATCAATACATGCAACACATCGGAAGCGCAGCATCAAACCGGATGATTGCTGTTGAAAAAGGGGTGGAAGCACTGAACCAGCGCCATATCGGACAAATGATACCATGTTGCAACAAACAATGGGGCTCGAAACAAAACCAGCAGGAGATAGTTGGAGCGACCTGTGTTAGAGGTGTAGATTAAAGACAGCAAAGTCTCAGTTTCTCCTCAATAATGAAACTATCAAGAGACCGCAAGGGGTTATCCAAAAATCTGCCGCGCCATCAGATTCATATCGATCTGAGCGACGAAGAAAAAGCGGAAAAACTGCCAAAGCACCCGTTAGCCAAAGTCATCGCCAGTGCTGGACTGCTCTTCTTTATTATCGTTTCAAAATACTGCGATGGCCTACCGCTTTATCGTCTGGAAAATATTCTAAAGCACTACGGCGGTGAAATCTCGCGCACCAGTATAACCATTTTGGTCATCAAACTGGCCTTGCAGCTACAGCCGTTGATCAAGCTGATTCTTTATTGCCCTGAGAAAAATAGGAAAACTCTATGCCGTCGAGCACGACATAACGTCACTCACCTCGACCGAAAAATATCGACAACGACAACAACGCAGCAAACCGTTACTAAATGACCTCAATCAGTGCTTTGAAAAAAATATTAGAAAAAATACCCTGGGGCAATAAAATCTACACAGCCATACAATACACTTCGCGTAATCAAGAAGTCACTGATTCATAATTTTTGATATTTCCGATAATGCCGACTCCTTTCTACGACGCCAATACCGTCTTCTTTTTTTTACATCAGCGTCTATAGCCGGCCCATGACTAAATTTATATTTCTTCCAATGTTTTGATTTTCCTCCACCTAGATTTTTCTCCATTATTTTCATTTTAAGTATCTTCTCTAAATCTTGTACAGTATATATTTCATTCATCACTTCACGGTCTTTTTCTACGAATTTATGTGTCGATTCAGATGCCTCTACTAATTCTATTTTTCTTAATAAAATAGCAAAATAGTAATTTTCATGATGCTCCGCTTCTTTTTTCATATTAGCGACAGATATTTCTAAATCATCGGAAAAAAATGTCTTAATCGCAACAACAAAACGTCCCAACAATGGAAACAAATAGTTTTTATGCTCCTGTCGACTTTCGATACGAAACGAATAAGCAGTTCTGAAACCTAAATATGCCATTTCATTAACAATCTTCATCATCCGTTACCTCTATTTGTTGATTGAAAATTTACACTAAAATAAAACTATGCTTTACACCGTTAGGCTTTAACTAACTACCTGAATCCGTGACTTATTGATTGCTTGCACAGTTCCAAGACTTAGCCACGACTACCTGATCGATCAATCGACGCACACCGGATCTGAGTGATTTTGAAAGCGAATCGGCGGCACTGTTCTCTGGCTGAAAAAGAGCTGTCAGGGTAAACTTCGACATGGTGTATTACTTTCTGTTGGCTGTTGATCTGGCGAGATCAATCAACAGGATACGCCACCCTTTCAATCCTTCTCCCATACACAAGAAATCATCATATCGAATTGGATACAGAAACATCCACACCTTCACCAAAACCTTTATAGCGTCTAACGTCTGCTGCATCTACTGCTGCTAGATACTCAGTTACTATCTCACCCCTAACCTTCATTAGAACTCTCCCAAAGATATTCTTTCCAGCGTACCTGACACTCCCATTTTCGAATTCATGCTCAACACACCCACAGTTTGTGAAGGGAATGACGGTAAAAAACTGATAACTTCATCAAAAAAAACAGCCTCCTTGATAACTCCAACTTCACGCCCCTCTTTCATAACAACACGATGAATACGGTAGCGAGTCATTTTATTATGGCATGATTCCAGTTCTTTCAGATTGTTCCATGTTATATCGTTATTAATCATATTTTCATTAATTACTATTTTAGCCATAAAAACTTTCTAAAAACATAATTATTATTTAAGCACTGTATATATTTCGACAGCTATACATGTCAATAGCTCCTCCTAAACTTCCACACTCATGCTTATATTGTAGAAGGCCAGTAATTCCCATTTTTTATGCGACAATGGTGGCAACAGCAGTGGCACATACTGTGCACTTAGGGAGCAAGCCTCATCAAACACTAGAAGCCAGTTCAAAAGTGTGCGAGTCAGAAAAATAAGCGTTTTGGCAGAACAGTCATTGCAACGGTTGCTTTATCGCCGATGCGCATTTGAGATTAAGGACTTAACCAAAATCGCCTCAACCTCTGTGCTCAAGGCTGCTTAAACGGTTATTTTAGTGAGTTGAGCACTGAACGCACTTAGGTCATCGGAGATTTTAATGTCTTTAACTAGCTAAAGCAGCAGAACTTTGATTTGCTTGCTATTCATTAATATCGCCTCTTTTTTACCCTATCAAGGGCTTCAAAAATGGACGATTACACAGTTATATTTACAGGTTCAAAACGACACATACTACGATCCACTTGTCTACGCCCGTCTAGATGAAAATGATGGCCAAACGCTTAATTAGACCATCTCATTCATTAAATACCTTATTGCTGACCTGATCAATTGAGCGAGATTCTGCCCAACGGCTGAACCGTGATGTCTTCTGTCAATTCTTGATGCGACAGAACCGCCAGTTCATACACTTCCGCTTCCAATAGCTTCCTAACATATCGACGAATATCCATCGACGTAATAAGCACAGGCTTATTGTCCAAGTGACCGATACGCCCAATCGTCGCTTTAACCACTTCCACGAACTTGGATGTGACCATCGGATCGAGGGCTAGATAAGCACCGGCAGATGTCTGGCGAATACCACTACGAATAGTGTCTTCAAGATCCGGATCCAACAGATATACCGGCAACATATTTTGACCATTACTATATTTAAAACTGATATAACGCTTCAGGCTGCCACGAACGTACTCTGTCAGCTGCACCACTTCTTTTTCCTTGTGCCCCCAAACCACCAGAGACTGTAATATCGTCCGTAAGTTTCGAATTGAAATATCTTCTGAAACCAAACGTTGAAATATTTCGGCAATTTTGTTGACGGGGATCAGACGTTGCACTTCTTTGATCAACTCGCCAAAAGTGTCTTCCATTTTTTCCAGCAAATAACGTGCTTCCTGAATACCAATAAAATCCTCTGCGTATTTCTTTAGCACAAATGCCAAATGATGGGTGAGAATCTTTGAATCACTCATATAATTAACGCCGGCACTGTCCAAAATATCTTTATTCGCTTCAGGTACCCATAAGGAATCCAATAGCGGGATAAAGGGCTCACCCAGCTCATAAGGAATATTTAGCATATCCAAATGTTCGGCTTGCTCACGAGCAAACACAAAACCATCGCGAAAATGGCCGTGGGCCACAGGCACCTCATTAAGAAGAACCTTATAGTGTTCATCTTCAATGGCGTCATTAAAGCGCAGATGAATACCAGGAAATGGCACGCCAAGATCCATATAAAGTGCTTTTCTGACTTTAAGTAACTCTTCATTGAGTTCTGTAGTATTAAGCTTCTGCTGTAATGACGTGGGTACATCAATAATCAAAGGCAGAGTCTGAGAGAACTCCTCCTGCGAATCCAGACGCTGTTTCTTGTCAGACTTTCCGGAACTAGCAGCAGCTGCCATAGCAGGAATGCCACCATCATCCTCCTCGCCAGCTTCTTCACGCTGGAGACTCCGCATCTTCATATATCCGCCGACTCCCACCAGTGCGGCAAGTCCTAAGAACGTAAAGGTAGGAAAACCCGGCACCAGTGCGAAGCCTAACAGTAAAAATGCACCAACCATCAGCGCCGTAGGCTTACTCATTAGCTGATCGCCGATCTCGTTCCCTAGATCAGGAGCATCATCACTAGCAACCCGAGTAACAATAATACCGGCCGTGATTGATATCAGCAGTGCTGGGATCTGTGCGATCAAGCCATCCCCAATCGTCAAAACGGAGTAAAGCTCTAGCGCTTCACCGGCGGGCAGACCCAACTGGAACACACCAATACTGACGCCAGCACCGATATTCACAAAAATAATAATCAGACCGGCAATGGCGTCACCTTTCACAAACTTCATAGCACCATCCATGGAACCATAAAGCTGTGACGCTTTCTCTACTCGTCCACGGCGAGCCTGAGCTTCTTCCATATCGATGGAACCGGCACGCATATCAGCATCAATACTCATCTGCTTACCGGGCATACCATCCAACGAAAAGCGGGCACTGACTTCCGCTACTCGCTCAGAACCCTTGGTAATAACAAGGAACTGTACAATGGTAATGATAAGGAAGAGAACCATACCGACAACCAAATTACCCCCAACCACGAAATTACCGAAGGCATATACGATTTCGCCAGCATCGGCTTGTAACAGAATCAAACGGGTTGTAGTAATTGATAGCGCCAGACGGAACAGTGTCGTAACAAGTAACACCGACGGAAACGTCGAAAACTCCAGCGGTGACTTCAGATAGATCGACGTCATCAGGAGAATCGCTGAGATCCCCATATTCATTGCGATCAGCACATCCACCAGAGGTGTCGGCACGGGCATGATGATCAGAGCAATGATGAGTACCAACATAAACGCCAGCATCACATCCTTGCGTTTACCTAAAGCCTGTAATATTGAGTTTATTTTAAGGCGAATCATAGCGTCCTGCTGGTCAGACAACAACGGTTAATCGGATCCTTCACTTTTTTGGAGGAGTCGTTGCAGCCTTTTTAAGTCGCAACTTAGCTCTTCCCTTAATCCAATGAATTTCTTCATCGTCTGCAGCTGAAGGCAAATGTTGCAAGTATTTATCGACCATTTTCAAACTTTCTTCAGGCTGATTAGCCTGAAGGAGGGTATAAGCAAGCATGCGGTAACCATCATGGCTATCTGGTGCCAAAACCACAAGCCCCTTGAGAATCGCCAAACTATCATCGTATTGTTTATGACTCATCTTGGTGTATGCCTGAGTCAGCAACCAATCGATCTGTTCTTGATTAATTTCGGTAGTCATTGATTTATACCGCTATTAGCACTCGACGAGCCATCTGAGCATCATTGAAAAGCATCTCATCTTTCTCAATTACAGCTAACATATCCTGTAGTAACTGCTGCTCATTTTCAGGTCTGTCACTCTTGACTTCTGCCTTAATGAGCTCTTTCGAACTACTCAAAATATTTTTATGCTCGCTAGTACTATATTGATGACGTACATTATTTCTGGCGAAATCTTCTAACTTTTTATCTTGATTATCATACCCCAACGCATTACCAACATTGTCAACCACCGAAAAACTATTGGTTGTCGACACATTTGTTTTACGGGATGTCCCAAGATCAGGTAACTCTACGTTATTTGTCTGGTGACTTATCCCTGTCAATCCACTATTAATATCTAGATTCATCGACATCCGTGTACCCACCTTTTATTAGCCTATTTGACCAAATCAGAGACCTACGCCCTGCCTAGATTATTTCTGTTTCTATTTAAAGCTTAGATGCCTAACAAGCATACACCCTTACTTTTGATGAAAAAGTGTCATTTTTTTTGTTATTTGAGGGAATTAACAGAGTAAACAATGCTTATAAACGGTGAACTTCGACGATTATGGACAGTTAATTGTGCAAACTCTCTTTTTAATTGTACAAACCCTCCATTCATTGCATAAGCTTGTAATATTGAAATCGTTTCTGATAAAACCAAACTAGAGTATCATTAATACTTTGTAAATACCTGTCATACGGACATGACCAGCGGAATGAAGCAGTATCTTAGCTTTCAACGTCTTACGGCGGGATTCTGTTGAAGTTTTAAACAGACTTCAGCAAGGAGGCGTTATAACAATGCGAATTGTGACGGCACTGTCACTTACCAGTTCAATACTCATTTTCCCTTTGTCGCCAATCAGTCTGGCCGAACAAAACTATGGGTCTGACACTGGCTATAGACAAGACACTAGCTATAGGCAAAGTACTGGTTATAAACGAGACACTGGCTATAGGCAAAGTACTGGTTATAAACGAGACACGGGGTATAGGCCAGATAATTATGATGTCTCTGACTCACAGAAACACATCATTCAGCCAGGAGAGTCTCTTTCTCAGATTGCTCAGATGTATGGCCATCCCATCGCCCTGCTGTCTCATTACAACAGAATCAGTCATCCGGATGACGTGAGAGTCGGTCAGATCATCTATATGCCCAACAATGCATATCTTGATGAGTTACTGTTACCCGAAAACGCACCCGCCGCAAATACAAATATGGTGGCAGCCTCTTCGATGGCGAATGACGTCAATCAAGCCAAAACCGTTGACACGCAAAACATTGGACATCCTTATCAGGCTGCACCCAGTGATTCACAAATTTCACCAAATCCCCATAAAACCTTCAGTACTACCAAGCCCTACTCTTATTTTGGCAATGGCGAGTCCATCACCAATGTTCTGCGAAACTTTGCCAGTAACTATGACATTCCCATTGTACTCAGTGCATCAGTGAAAGGTGTCGTCAATGGTCGGTTTGGACCATTGACACCGGTCGATTTTCTCGAAAAGATGGCCTATATCAACAACATGATCTGGTATTTCGACGGCAATACACTCTATATTTACAGCAGTCAGGAAATCGAAAAAAACATTATCAGCCTACTGCACATCAGTACCGAAAAATTCCGACAAACCCTGGTTGATATAGGCATTTGGGATAATCGGTTTTACTGGCGCTCCCAGTCATCTGAAGGAATTATTTATCTGTCCGGCCCTCCTCGTTACATGGAACTGGTGACACAGACAGCCCAATTACTCGACGCCAAAGCGAATAGTCGACAGAAAAATAAGGTAATCGTTAAAGTGTTTAAGCTCAAGTACGCCTCGGCAGACGATCGATCGTTTCAGTTCAGAAACCAGCAGGTCGTCATTCCTGGCATCGCCAGCATTCTTCAAAACATAGTTCAAGGCAGCGGTGGGATATCCATGAATAGCGATATATCCCAGCAGTCTACTCAAGGTGTACAAAAAGCAACACCGGTGGGTCAGACGCCTCAACAACTATCAAATCAGTCTGCTTCTAACGTCAAGGCCGATCACGTCTATATCAGTGCCGATCGTCGTTTGAACGCAGTCATTATAAATGATCTTGCTACAAAAATGCCCATGTACGAGAGTTTAATCAACACTCTGGATAAACCTCTAGCTCAAGTGGAAATTAATGTTTCCATTATCGACATCAATACTGACAGTCTTGATCGTCTCGGTGTCAACTGGAAGCTTGAAGCAGGTGGCAGAGCCAATAATTTTATCGAGTTCAACCCATTTGGTAGTAACGCCAATATCAACGATACCTTCAGTACTATTATCAAAAACACCACTGGCGGACTGTACGCCCAGGTCAATCTATTATCGTCAGAGGGCAAGGCCAAGGTTCTAGCCAGACCTTCAGTCCTAACACTCGATAACATGGAAGCGATTCTGGATAACAGTCAGACCTTTTATGTCGAAGTAGCCAGCTCCGATGATGCGCAGCTTTTCCCTGTAACTTACGGTTCGGTTCTCAAGGTCACACCGAGAATCGTGGAAGAAATCACTGGCCGCAGGATTCACATGAGTGTAAACATTCAGGATGGCGCTAGAGGGGACAGCAAACAGAATGTAAAAGAGCTTCCCACCATCAAAAACAGCTCTATCAGTACCCAAGCAGTCATTGATGAAAACGAAAGTTTGCTGATAGGTGGTTACTATTACGAATCCAAGAACCAAAACATCCATAAGGTGCCATTAGTTGGAGATATCCCATTACTCGGCGCAATGTTCCGTTCCAAGTCTGATACTTATATTAAAACAGTCAGGCTGTTTCTGATTACACCGCGCATCATCAATATGATGTAATGCTGTGTAGTAGCTCAGACTTAATCTGACATTTTTTTATTGAAAAGAAGAGAGTTACCCGTTTTGATAAAGGTGCTGAATCTTAAATCAAAACAAAAGGTAGCTCTCTCTGCTACATACTAACAATCCAGTCATTAAACACAAAGCAGGTTTACTTACCCTAGTTGAAGAACTTGGAAACGTATCCAAAGCCTGTAAGGTGTAAGCGCCCATTTCTCGACGTACTTGTCCCGCGGATTTCATTTGCTAGTGCGACACATTGAAAATTGAAGGCCAGTGGGCGAAACTCACGGTCGACTAAAACCCAGTGTGAGCTCACTATGTCAAAAACATATACCCGACTGACCGAAGATGAACGATACCAGATTTATGAAGGCGTGACAGAAAAACTATCGCACCGTGAAATAGCTAGGTTAATCAACAAGCATCACAGCACAGTGTCGAAGGAAGTAAAACGTAATATTGGGTTACGAGGTTATCGACCTAAGCAGGCGCAAGAAAAGTCCCAGCATCGGCTGCTGACTAAACCCCGACACATAAAACTGACACCGGATGTGCAATCATTAATTACTGAAAATATTGGTAAGCAGTGGAGTCCAGAACAGGTACAGAGTCGACTTCGAAGAGAAGGGATTCCTATGATTTGCGCGACCACTATTTACGGTTTTATCCAAAAAGATAAAATAGCTGGGGGTGAACTTTACAAGCACCTTCGCCATAAAAAACCCTATAAGAAACGTTCAGGCTCACCGGAGAAAAGAGGCCAAATTATAGGACGAGAGCCACCCCGCGTGACCCAGATCCATTTGTCGGAGGTTGGCGACTTGTTCGGCTCTTTGAGCACTTTAATGCGGGTTTCATCGACTTGCAGGTAATCGTACGCCAATTGATATTCTCGCATCAGATTGATCAACGGCTGTAGCTGCAAGGCTAATTTGATGACTCAATTGGCCATACTGGTGCACGAGATTTCACCGCTGTAATGCTTGAGAATATTTTCCAGACGATAAAGCGGTAGGCAATCGCAGTATTTTGAAACGATAATAAAGAAGAGCAGTCCAATACTTTGGCTAAAGGGTGCTTTGGCAGTTTTTCCCTTTTAATTTGGCGTGTGCCTTTTTCGACAAATATGGCTTTTTCTTGCAGATATTCGATAACTCGGGCTTTGGCCGGTTCGATATCCAGCTCTTCCTTTACCACACTGTAAAACGTATCGATCGCACCCGCTTTTTCTTCGTCGCTCAGATCGATATGAATCTGATGGCGCGGCAAGTTTTTGGATAACCCCTTGCGACCTCTCTTGATGGTGCTGGTCTCTTTTTTTGGTTGGTGCGGGCTGGAATTCTTCTTCTGAATCATCACAACACAATTCAGTCTCATCGAATAACTCGCCATGATTAACATTATTTTCGCTACTACGTCCATAGGAAGTAATTCTGGCGGACGCATCATGCGATTCATGTCAGCGTACCGAGCAAGTGTTTAATCAATCCATGATTGTGCTCGTTGATACCGCTGATGGACATTCCGTCCGGTAATATAACCGCCAGCCCCTGAGCCACGGATGCCTCGACAACTTTAGCGGTTACGAATCCCGACTGGTTAGATTTGAGAGCCGCTAGCCGAATGATCATCACTGGCACCGCCTTGTAGCTTGCGCTTTCAATACCAGAATTGGCTGGGCCTGAGTGCTGCTCACAATAAGTCTGTAGACTCAGACCCGATTCGCGTTGCGATTTAAGATGCTCTGCCCAGGCTAATTTCTTTTGCTTTTGCTTTTGCTGTGATAGCTTGCTCATGGCTACCTCATTGATTGAGGCACTTATTATCGACGTTTGAATTTTAATGGGGTAGTACGTGGATTAATTGGCGCTTACCATCAAGGTAAGAAGTGCTATGAGTGAACACATAAAGAAAATTTACTTGGTGAAAAATCGATTTGGGTTGAAAAAAATTTATCTGAAATCTAAACTGACAAGCACCCTAAAAAAAATGGGCGACTGTCAGATCAAGTCTGATCTACTACACCTTATGCTAGAAGAATCACGCATCAGATTCAGAACGCTTTATCGCTCCCACTGCTTCTGCAGAAAGATGTTCAAATCGACGCTTAAGAGCTTCTAACTGTATATCAATACTGGCATCTACCACACCAATCTGACTTTCCAGAATACAACTACCTGACTCCAGTCGCGGATCAGACACAGGATTAATAAAACCAACCCCTTTATAATCTGCAAGAATCTCCGACACTTTCTCTTTAACGTAAGTATAATGTCCTGGGGGAATGCGAACGCTTACCTGACGCTCATTTCTAACATGCTGCAATGCACTGCGAATCAAACCAACCGTTAATTCACGATCATCAAAACCACCGATAATCTTTTTGACGGCATTCATCAGAATATCGGCCATATCACCTTCGACTTCCGCCAAGTAATTAATACTTCGACCAACCATCTTCAGCATCTGTTCCGATTGATCCATCTTACTTTGCAGGACACCTTCATCAAAACCACGCTGCTTTTCTCTTTCATAGGTTTGCTTGGCCTGCTCAATAATGGCATCCGAACGCTCGCAGGCAATATCTAAAATTGACGACAATTTTGATATGATCTTATATTCCGCAGCCTTCAGAACCTTTGTTCCTTTTGGCAACTGAATATCACCGCGACTAATACCGACAACGCGAATACTCATTTGGAAAACTCTTTCATAAGTTTTTTCAACATGATTCCGCCTTGGCGGATCACCTCGTCATTATTCTGCTCGGCCAACCCAGCGCCAAAATATTCTTTGCTAGCTATCGGAAATTTGAACAGTAAGCGACGCTTATAACATTCAGGTTCGCTGCCTAGAACGATTCCCAATAATTTCATCCCTGAACGAAACAGGTGTTTTTTCATTTCATTCGGGTTATTCCAATCAATCTGGAAAGTACAGGGAAATATGTCCGGCAATGCCCCCGCAATATACGGCGCCTTCTTCACAGCAAACATAAATGCATCAGTCCCGATACACGATTCAATGGCGCTACGCTCCTGGCGCTTGACAATTCCTCGAATCATCCCTGAATTCAGCGATAAACCTGCATGGTAAATCGTCTTCGCCAACTGGGAACGATCCATCAACGCAATCTGCTTGATTGGCTTTTCAAAGTTGAAGTCTGTTTCATCAACTAGATTAAACGTCCGCAGAATAAATTTCGACAGCCAAGGCTGTGCAGCTTGGCTAGTCGATAATACATTAGCAACATCACCATATTCGAGAGATTCTAACCAACTGGCATCAATGTACACTGCAGGTGCGTAATTAAAATCCAGTAACTGTATCAGCTGTTTTGTACTCATAATCGGTTAGTGTTTCTGCTCAATTTTTCCAGGAGACGTGAAATCATCATCGTCCTCGCTCTCCGTTTGACGCTTACGCTTCACCTTATCCCATACAATCCAACCAGAAAAGCCTGATGCTCCCAATAATAGCACCAGAATGCTTCCAATCAAGAGATACAACCGAGACTGACCTTCTGGAGTAACATCAATCGATAGAACCTTTGTCATCTCTTTATTCATTATCCCATTGGGCCTAGCTTGAATCCGAGCTGCGGGAAACAAGGAAACGTTTATTTTATCCAGTGTTAGCCCTTCGATGCTATTAGAAGTCATCGTCTTGACCTTTGACACCAGCCCATTTAATTCCAGTTCCGGCGTATACTTGAGAAAGATGGACGCAGAGGATGGATACGCATCTTCCTGTATACCCGTAGTATCTTGAGGCAACACAACATGCACTCTAGCGGTCAAAATACCGTCAATCATCGACAGTGTAGCGGCCAGCTCCTGTGACATGACATAGGTATAACGAGCTCGCTCTTCCGTGGGCGAAGAAATCAATCCATCCTTGGGAAAGATGTCTTTAACAGAGGAAAAACGATCCTTCGGATAACCACTATTGCGCAACATTCGAATGGATCGGGCAACCTCAGACTCCCTCACAAACAGGAGCAGTTTTTTATCCTTATCTAACTCTTTACGAGCGCTAATGCCCCCTTCCAAAAGAAGCGCGAGCATGTCGTTTCCTTCACGCTCCGACAGTCCCGTATACAGTTGCGTCTCACATCCCGACAACAGCAACATAAATGCTAGGCAGACTAATACTTTGGTCTTCTTCACAACTCTGTACCTGCTAAAATCGTCCTTGACTTACCGGTGATCCGGCCGAATTACTGCTGTTTCATCATAGTATCAAGATTCTGAGTAGTTTTACCCACAATCTTGGCAATCAGATCTTCCGTCATACTCAAATTCGAAAGCGCCCGTTGAGAACTGAGCATATCTCTCATAGACATGGCCCCATCTCCCTCTCCGCCCAGCATTTTAGTAATATCATCGTGCCGTGTCGTAATATTCTCTTTCATACCCATAAAGGCATCAAGAATCTTATCCCCAGCGTTTGATGGAGCTTCATTGAAAACAATCTTCTCACTCGCCGGATTGACGTCATTTTCAGCATTGGTACCGTTATTCATTAAAGCATCGAATTGCGCAGTATCATTTAAACTCGCCCCATCCCGATGCTTATCAAAGTCTTGTTCATCAGGCTTGTTTAAGGTTTTCTCGGTAACACCACCAACGCCACCAACGCCACCAACGCCACTAATATTAGCTGTCATAACTACCACCCCATTTATTTAATGGCTACTGTTAAATAAAGCTTAGTCAATCAAACTTACCTACCAAATAATATTTTATTAATAATACACTTTACATAACAGATAGTATGTTAATCACATTCAGCCATAAATAGCATCATACAGTTGCACAAGATGCCGTAAAACAGCCTCCACCTCGGTGCCGATCACCTCATGCTGAGCCAAATAAACCAGCAAAATCATCTTATTGCTATCTTTAATAGCCATCTGAGTGTCATACTTCCGACTTCTTTTGTAATGACAAAGCAGAAATGCTGTTGCTGCCTTCTCCGGCGCCTCGTATTCAGCCAGGTCTCGCACCAGACAGAGATACATACCAGCATCATCATATTCGACAAAAAACTGACCCACATCCTCATCAAACTCAAAACAAATCGAATCGCCATTATCTGGGAAATTCAGGCTATCCACATCCATGGTACTGGCGAAATCAGCCACAGCACTTTCCGCTATATCCCTCATGATTCCCCCTAATCAAAAATCAAACTCCATATCATCATCATCGTCATCGTCATCTTCTTCTTCTTCCTCTTCCTCTTCCTCTTCGATCAAGTCATCAAGTGCTTCCTGAACCGCTTCCATGAGATTGTCACGATGATCAGTTTCATTAAAATATTGTTCCGGAATCCTGCGATATGCTTCCATCACTTGATTGAGAATATAAATACGAATACTGAGAAAATTATTCGGCACACCCATCTTTCGGGTAATAGCGTCAACATCCGAGACGGCAACCCAACGCTGATCCAGAAGCCTCAGAACCTCCTGAAAAATAACACCTTCACTGATCTTGGGCTTAGGTAATATATCAGATTTTTTTATACGCCTGTTTATCATCACCTCTTCATTTTCAAAATTTTTGATAAAGGTCACCAAACCAAACACGACTTCCATCCGTTTTCTTACATGTAATAAATGTGTTTCATCCATAGCTGCTCAGTCGTTTAACTATCGAATATCGATGATTAATTCATGCTGCTAACTTAATAGCACTCTAATCACTACGCCCCACTATTCCAGCACCTTCACACATGGCCATCTCGATAACCAGCCCAGCTCTAAGCCAGTCTATGCCTTCAGACACTGTTTTGTAAAAACCACTCTCTCCATCTGTATTCATCTCTTCATTAATATATGATATAGCTTCTCCCAACGTGGTAAAATCAGCCACCCGACTCATTGAGCCCGCTAGACCATTACGCATTTCGGAGAAAGTGGTCGATCGGGAATTATGATCGATAACCGGTGTATTAGCTAAGGCATTTGCCAATTTTTCACTATCAGTTTCCTTCAGTGTCTCAATAATCAACCCCAAGGCTTCGTATTGATCCTGACCAGACATTCCACCAAGTGCTCGTTTTATAGCATCTTCATTGAGTTCTCCCTTTTCATCCAGACTCTGAAATTCCTGAAGAATATCCCCAAGTTTCTCCGGATCCAGATTGGACGCTCCAGACTCTTGAGCCTTTTGAAGCTCTTCCAGCTTTTTGTTGAGGGCTTCAAGAACGTCATTACCGTCCTCTTCATCCTTCTTCGAAGTCGACATCATTTTTTTCAGGTTTGACCCACCTTCCAAGGCATCCTGAATATCGCCGGCATCAACAAAAAGACTCGGATTAGAGACAATTTTACCCGCACCCAGCTGGGAATGACTAAAGGAGCCGAGCGAACGGCTATTTTCGGTCTTAGCAACACTATCAAAACTGGCAATATTGACCGAAGCGTTCCTTACCTCACCTACCATGCCACATACTCACTTAACGATTATTATATATTTCCAGTGATTTTTTGCTGCGCCTGCAGAATCGAGTTGAAAACCTGGCTATAAGTTTCACGCGCCTTAGTCGACAGCTCTTTGGCAACTTCCATATGATCCTGTGCGGTTTGCTTCAAAAATCGAGCATTTTCTTCTTCAGCTCGTATATCCGTCACTTCAGCCTCTGTCAGACTAGCCTGATGACGCGCAATACTAGCGACTATCTCCCCGCTTCCTTCAAGCATGCCTGAGACACCGCGATGTAAATTTGAAAGCGCATCAGCTTTAGCATTGTTACCCAGCTTGACAGCCTTCAATGCCTTAGCGGCACCGCCTATCTGTATCGCTCCTGCTCCGATCTTGACTCCAGCACTAACCAGCCCCGCAACAAGTTGCTGTGTTGCAGCCGTACGCTGTTTAGCAGCCTGTGCTTTGATTTTATCGACCACGATCGCCTGAGCCGCATTCCGACCTTCACGATTCGATTGTCGCATCGTGACACCCATCTCATGAAACAGTGCCATAACTTGAAAAAAGTCCGTCATTATACGGGTCTCATGCGGATCATATTCTACCTTGTTGCCATTAACCGTCGCCGACAAGCCACCACTCGGGTCAAAGGAATACTTTTGCGTTTGACCATCAAAATCCATACGCAGACTGCCTTTCTCAAAATCAGCACTGAAAGACTGATTATTACCCATCGTCCCAGAGACCCCTGTTTCAGAGCTGTTCATAACTATGTCTTCAACATCAGGAAGTCTAGAATCAAGTTCATTTAACCGGCTACTTAAACGATCATCTTTAGACGAATCATAGACAAAACTTTTGTCATCCAACGTGTTTATGATCTCTTTCATCTGCTTGATAACCTCAGCAGTATTTGCTTCACCGCTGGACAGATTCTGTTTAAACTTATCAATATCCTCCATCACTTTATCAAATTTTTCGGAGTCAGCTGAATGCAGCATACTCAGCCTATCCTGTAACCCTTCCATCGCACCCTTCAACTCCTTGAGCTGTTCCGGTGTGACATTTTTCAGCCTAATATCGTCAGCTACAACACCACCTTTACCGTCAATATCAGTGTCACTAAATTTGTCCAGCAACTTTGCTAATCCACGAGATTGATCCTCAGCTACGAGCTGTACGTTCGCATTATTTAAATCAGACCAAGCCTTCTCGTAATTTTGCATAGAAGGCTCAAAGGCGGGATTTTGCAATTTTGGATAGGGCTGCCCGACAGCATTCGATTTATCCATCGCTACTCGCTCACTAAACTGCAGGTTACTGCCTTTTAAATTGCCCGCTTTTGTGTTATCCGCAGCCTGCTTTATAACTTCTTGCATTTCTTCTGCCGGAATAGCACCTCCACCAACGCCTAAACCTCCATCAATTTTCATAACTAATCTCCTTCAATTGACCACATCAAATATGACTAATAATTGAACTCTTGGTATTTAACGCTGACTTCAACGTATCTGAAGCAATTTCCTGACCTGCAGTTAGCTGTTCATAAATTACCTTGAGACTATCCATTAACTGATCCATGAAATACTGCAGTTTCGCAAGATCAGCCAACGCTTCTTTGGCATCAACACCAGCATCAGCTGCTTCTTTTTTCGTTAGTGTAGTTCCAACCATTAAGCCACCTTGCGCAATCATCGAGGAGGCCGTAATAAAGTCCGTAGCATACCGCGTATACTGTACAATTTTGAAAAGACTACCCATTTTAGCTTGCATCGCTGTTTGCTTAACTGCATTTTTGGCAATAGACGCTATTGCCCTCTTGCTTAGGTGTCCAGCGTTCTTGACAACACTTTTCGCAACATTTTTCCCCACACTTGTAGCGGCAGATTTTATCGCTGCAGTTGCCACTGATGTAGCCACTTTTTTCGCCACTGCCTCTGCTGCCGTTTTGGCTGCATTTTCAATAAGTGCCTTGGTCGCGGGTTTCATACTCGCTGTCACCGATTTTTTCGCCACTTCCATAGCAGTTGCCTTAGCCGCGTTTAGTGCTGCCGCCTTAGCCGCTGCGATAACCGTCTCTTTACCAGCGCCCTTGGCCACTTCAATGACAGCGGCCTTGGTTGCCGCCGCTGAAGCGGCCTTCACTGCGGCTTTTGTCGATTCTTTAACCGCTTCGCCGACCACTTTACTGGCTCCAGAGCCGACGGCTACCGATACTCCGGCTCCTACCGTCATTATGCAAGTAATAACAGCTACTGCGATTTGAAACGCAAATGCTATCTCGGGGTCCTTGATCATTTCAGTTTCTTCTATCACCAAGGCTGCGGTCATCATAATAGCGGCAGCCAGCATTACCGCCCCAGCCGCTTGCGCGCCTGGCGTTATAATGGTGAGTACTGCAGTAACATAGGCCAGAACCGTCATGACGTAACTAAAGATCTTGACGAAAAGCGACAAATTCTTCGCATCACGAAGCTTTTCCATTTGCGTTGTCAGACTCGCCAAACGTTTAGCAAGACCTTGTTTCTGTTCCAGCTTGGTGATATTCAAGGACTCGACATCAAACTTGATCCGAGTATCCTGGAGTTTACTCTGGACTTCCATCAACCATACAGCCGCATCCTCAACATTGCCCGTCAATACCGCATTCATCGCTTTGAGAGCCGCTGTCTTAATCTCGCCCAATAACTCCTTAGGTCCACTTTTGATGGCTCCCACATACATCATAATATTCTCAACATCCCCAACCAACTTCGTTAGTTGTTTCGGCTCGATCGCCTCTAAACGCTTAATATCTACTGAGCTCAGCTCGGACACAGGCTGAGATTCTGGCTTACCGATCGTGGCAATGTTATCTTGAATCTTTTTCGATAAAACTTGCTCATGCGCAGTGAGCTTGCCTTCGCCAACATCCCCTTTAGACTGAGAAAACACTTTTCCCAACTCTTTAAAGGCATTGACATCTTTCAGACTACCATCCACTTCATCAATCACGTCATAGGTAACGTTAGAGGTCGTCAATTTAGGCAAGGGCAAGGTAATCTTATTCTTATCCAGTCTACTTTTAGGAACATCCATATTATTTAAGCGAGAAACAGAATCAACTTCAGAAAACCCCCGTCCAGCGACTTCTTTGACTGCTTTTACACCAGCCTCGTCCTCTGGTGGCTGTGGAACATTCGCCAAAGAAATGGGATGCCCTGAACCAACTCCAACACTCTCAGACATGATGATTACCTCTTCTGTCCATATTAGTATTATTCAACATGCTCTCTGGAGCATTCGCCAAAGAAATGGGCTAGTCTGAATCAACTCTGACATTCTCAGACATGATGACTACCCCTCCGTGCTGTCCTTATTAATACTATTCAACATGCTCTCTGAATGTGCTATCTCATCTTGCCATTCATCTCCATCCTCAGCCCATTCAATCGCTGCTTCATACGCAAGAGCAGCCGCCTCGACGTCACCAGCAGCCAAAAGGCAATCGCCGATATACATCACAGCCTGAGGATCCGATGTATCTAATGCGCAGGCACATCCAAAAACCTTAATCGCTTTATCATACTTTTCCTGCATACGCAGGCATGCGCCCAAACCGATAAAATATTTTTTATTAAGATGGTCGTAAAAACAAAGAAACTGAAAAACCTTGATAGCATCATCATACTTTCCAGCTTCATAAAGGTTATAAGCGACACTGTAGACAGCCTCCATGGACTCATCACTCATATCCTTCAGGTCTTTAAACAGACCACCTCGACTCACGAACTCCTCAAGCATCTCTTCCCGACTATCGGAATTAACATCCTGCGCTACTGTTTCCATTATTACGCTCTCCTCAACAAAGCTATGTGTTTAATGAGTTTGCCCACGCTACGACAGTATCTAGCCATAAACAAAAACACTATCTCAAGCGTTTTCTTGGATTCTCCAGAGTCTTACTGCAGTCCGCAGTCTAGTACAATACCAAACTGTAAAGGTACTAACCAGACTTCATTAAAACCCTTTTCAAATTTTCAATAGTAAGACCTCAAAAAAACAAGAAGCCAAGCTATAGCCTTCGGAAAAATCTGACTCCAACAAATAGGATGTGCTCAGCAAAATACTACTTTACTATCTGACTTATTACCACCCTGCATTTCTTCCCAGCACTGCGTATTTATTCACAACACTTTACCAGCCTCAAACTGATAATTGACAACTATATACTTCAAAACCAGTAGCACCAGCACCTTGCCCATATTCAGCAACCTAACTTACCACACTTTCATCAACAAGATAGCTTGTCCCATACGGCACAACACTCCCCCCAGGGAAAAAACATGATCATATATTAATCAGTCCAAGCACTTTCATCATGTAGTTTTCGCACCACCCACAATTTTTTCGTTTGTTCTTAATACCTGCCTTAACAGAAGTATCCAGTTTGAGAAGATTGAGAGTCACCTGTCTTGCAACAGCCAAGTTCTCAGCAGCAAAGCCTTCTCTTGCCCTGCAACGATCTTCATCAAAAGCCACATCAAGAACCCAGTGCAATTGATTCTCTACTAGCCAGTGCTTTCTTGTGGCTTGCAGTATTTCGTCAGCAAACAGTTTTCAGCTTGATATGAAGTCGCGGATCAGCGTATTTCCCTTTCCTTTTTTCTGACTATCCAACTGAACGGCAGCAATGGTTTTTGCTTTCTAGTCACCGGCATTTGAATCTGCGGCAATATCATTGCTCACCCAGCATCGACGATGCTCAACACGACCATGTGACGAGCCTTTCTGCTCGGAAAACGCTTGGCCTGGCGCATCTTTCGGTTGGTCTTGCCAATACTGTTCAAAGGCTCGTGTCAGCTCACCATAGAGCTTTTTTTGATTACCTTTCACGGCAATCAGATAGTCAGCATTCTTCTTAAAAATTGCTGTGGTACTTTTCTTTTGGTAGCAGCCCATTGCATCAATAGTTACCAGGCTGCCACTGAGCTCAAGGAGCTTGACAAGCTCGGGAATGGCCGTAATCTCATTAGACTTGGCATCCACCTTATACTGCTCCAGTGATAACCCTGCTTCTGTGCACCAAGCATTGACCCTATGAATGGCGTCTTTACCCTTGTTCCAAGCTGAGCAGCCTTTGATCGTCTTGTCATCAAGAGCAACCACTCTACCGTCAGACAGCTCCAATCTGCCAATAACATCCCGTATCCACTGGATGAAAATCTGGCGAAACTCGTCAGGGTCAATGGCCGCAAAGACTCGATTGAAGGTAATAGCAACAGGAATACCACCGAGTAGTTTCAGATGCCTCCGAAGCCTCCGAAGACATTGCTCTTTCATCACGGCGAACCATCGAATACTGTTCCAATCGTCTGCTCCACAAAGAATCGCACAGACTGATATAAACATGATTTCAGCCAAGATGTGGGTTGTTTTTTTTGGATCACGTGGATCAGTGAGTGTACTAAATTTGGAAAACAGAGATTTGGCAGACATTAGCGTCTTAGGAATCAGAGAAAAGACGCCATTTTACAGGTTTTCAGGCCGTTTGACTGTTCAAATAACGTTCATGTTTTTGCCCTGACACTCCCCTCCTTCCCAAACGACAAAGCCATGTTTAGATATTTTTAATAATATTGTCCGAACTCCGGTAGTACTTGGAAATAAACTGAGACATCATCTCAAACGTTTGGTTGAATTTTCCAGATGTTGACTGCAGTTTAGTCATATCAAGCTGAGATGTACTAGTCAGACTTTCTGAAAACCCTTTCAAGTTTTCAATAGCAAGACCCCACTGAGAAGAGTTCTGAGTAGCATTCCCATTCCACTTAATATGATTATCACTAAAAAACTTCGCAACCTCTGGAGGCACTGCCGTACGACCATCTTTACCAGTATTGCTGTTGGCTGCTCTGGCAGATGCGAGAATGGTATTGGCCTCCTTTAGCTGATCATTCTTTGCACGAACTTGATCCACCTGTGTCCGAAGCGTGTTTTCCAAGAGCTCTGCCCGATCACTCATGATTGCCAACATTAACGCATCAATACTTGCATCGCTGAGATAATTAACGTTATCAGAAACACCTGCCGCTCTGTTAATCAATCCCATCGTTTTCTTCATCATTTCATCGCCACTCATTTCTTCCTTTTGATGTTTATCAAATGCTACCCCGGTAGGCATTGAAGCATCATCAATAGATTTTTTGTCTGTCATATTTGGCTCTCCTTAAAAAAAAACAACATGCCATTAACAATGATCATCACTACACACTCTTTTGTTATAATCAGTCCACAAAAAACATAGTACAACTTCAAACTAACAATTGACAAGTAGATGCTTCACAACTAGTACATTACTCGTATTCATCAACCTGACATACCACATTTTCATCAACCCATATTTTTAATAAGACTGTCCGAACTCCGATAGTACTTGGAAACAAACTGAGACATCATCTCAAACGTTTGGTTGAATTTTCCAGATGTTGACTGCAGTTTAGTCATATCAAGCTGAGATGTACTAGTCAGACTTTCTGAAAACCCTTTCAAGTTTTCAATAGCAAGACCCCACTGAGAAGAGTTCTGAGTAGCATTCCCATTCCACTTAATATTATTATCATCAAAAAACTTCGCAACCTCTGGAGGCACTGCCGTACGACCCTCTTCACCAGTATTGCTTTTAGCTCCTCTGGCAGATGCCAGTATCTCATTGGCCTCCTTTAGCTGATCATTCTTTGCACGAACTTGATCCACCTGTGTCCGGAGTGTGCCTTCCAAGAGTTCCGCCCGATCAGTCATGATTGACAACATTAATGTATCAAGGCTTACACCGCTAAGCCAATCGCCACCTTTAGCGTTATTGCCAGCACCGTTAATTGTTGTTACCGACTCATCCATCGCCTCCTTACCGGTCATTCCTTGACCTTGATTAGAAGACTCAACCGGCTGCGTATTTACCGGCGAAGAACCATTTATAGAGTTACTGTTCATAGTTCACCTCTTCTTACAGCAATAACATACCATGCACAATGACTATTATGCCATATCATCTTGATGTTTTAGCTTCATCATGAATCCGTAACTTCTTGATTACTTGCACATTTTCATCGATTAAGAACACGGAGTGAGGCTCCAAATTCAACTTTTTCTCGTTTCCTCGTTCCCACGTGGGAACGAGAAATTTACTTCCATGCTTACTGTAAATTAAAAACATCAATATCCAGGGCAATATAATGCTGCTTGCCCAACCGAGCCGGAAGGGCTGTGACGAGGACATCCAGATTAACAATGACCTCCGACAGATTGCCATTAATCAGGGGCATCAGTGCGGAAGCATCTTCATCCAACCTCTGACGTAAACGACTGGAAAACGACATTTGTCGAATACCCATGCAACGCTTGAAGCAGTCATCATTGCGAATTTTTTCGATCGCATCAAAATCGCTTTTACCCTTCGCCAAAAGAGCACTGACTGTTCGAATGAACTCAATATTGGGAATACCGTGCCTTTTTGTTAACAGCACCCTGGGTCTTCTTGAGTGTTGTTTTTTGATTCATGGCATAGCCGATGAAATACAGACCCGTTGCTGGGGTATAAAATTCGGTATCAGATTGCTCTATTTTCAATTTCACGAAAACTCACTCTGTAAGTGAAATACTTAGATGGATGTATTTTACCTCTTAGGCCTTACGTAGCCTGAAGTTAATGTCATTATTTTTGATTTAAACCTCTGACTCTTTCTCCAAAGCATTTTTAACTACCTCAAGATCTGGATTAGTATCATTTGATTTATCTCTTAGAACTTTGTTATTAACAACAACATAATTGTTATTTTCTCTCGCCAAAACCTTTCCAGTCTCTTCAACCTTTTCACATTCCTCATCATAGCTGGAGTTATGATGAAAGTTCATATTTTTGCCTTCTTTCTCTTTCTCTTCACTCCTAACCTCATCTGCAGATTCCCTCTTTTTTAGTAACTTAGCTTTCTCTAGCTCATCATCTGCGCCTGAAACATTGTCATCTTCAGTTTCCTTTTTGTCAACATTCTCATCCATATAAGAAAAATCTGTATCCATATCTACTCCTAGAATGAATACAGCCCCAACACCAAGGAACATTAGTCCTCCAATAAGTAACGGTGCACCAACACCCGGAATCAAGCTCAAAGTTACGCCCAGAGCAACAAAAAACGTAGTGCACACTATTTTTAAAATATTTTTGCTAATTAACCTAGCTAAACTCTTGAAAAAGCCAGCAACCTTTTTAACATCACCTTTAGCTTTCTGCTTTTCATCTGGAGTCCACTCATCTTTTTGATCTATTTCCTTCTCCAAATTTTTCTGTTGTTCCGCTGTCAGCTGACCCTCAACTTTTATCAGTTGCGGCTTGCCATCACAAGCATCAACATCTTTTTTCAGTGATACTGTATCCTCATCTGACGCTACACTAACTCTCCTATCTCCTGATGCAGGCGCAATCGATTGCTTCTTCAGCCCAATCATTTCTGTAGACACAGAATTCACACTACAGTCACGCCCCTGAAAATCCACAGAAATCTTTGGTGTTAGCGCTTCAGGCACATTAGCAACAGGCTCAACGCCAGCGGAACCTAAAGGTCGATTTACGTCCATTTTATTTCATCCATTTCAGCTACATAGGCAATCCAATTAATACATATTTAGCACAATCAGTCTAGCTAAATCAAATCTCACTTACAATATTCAACTCAATCACCAAGCTGTTTTTATCATTAAAAAATCCAAGCATAACCTAAGATTTTAATCATCACCCAAGGTGTCACGTTCTTGAGAATCGTGAACATTGACCTGCGTGACTGAACTCTACGAACCCACTTCACGGCACGGCAACAAAAAACAACTATTCCACACTGAGCCGTCGTCTCTCAGCCCAAACAATATACCTCTTCATTATTTGAATGATTTGGCGCTCTTTAGCTCCATATAATCTGCTACTTTTCAACTAGCAAACTATTTAGTAGAATTAGTAGGACAAAGGGTGAGTTTGCCTCTCTCTCACCTCTATACTTTCCAGTTTTATTGATACTTTGTATTTTAGGTAGACAATTCTTCAGCATCTAGATCTGTTAGTAAAACAAACACAACCTCAGCAGCAAATAAAGCTAGTCCTCCAATAAGAAAAGGCGCACTAATCATCGGAATACTGTACAAAGCTACGCCCAGACCAATAAAAATCGCAACGCTCAGCATCTTTTCAAAAAGTTTGCTAATCACGTTAAATAAAATACTGACAATGCCAAAAACTGTTCTCAAATTACATGTATTTTTTTGCTCCTCATCTGGAGCCAAACCCTCTGCTGGATCTACCTCATTCAAATTTTGCTGTTGTTCCGCTGGTAGCCCATCATCAGTTTTTATCGATTGCGGCTTGCCATTTGCATCACTGGCATTAACATCTTTTTGCACTGATGCTGCCCCCCCCCCTGGTGCTGCACTAACCTTCCTATCTACTGATGAAGGCGTAAGATGTTCATTTGGAGCACTCATCTCCGCAGGCACAGGATTCACCTTGCAGCTATGCCCATCAATTTTTCCATCACTCTTTGCCACTACTACTTCAGATTCAGGTGTATTAGCAGGCGTAGCGTCTATGGAACCTCCTCCATATTGATTTAATTCCACTTTATTGCATCCTTTTTAGTAATATAGGCAATCCAATTAATATATATTTAATGCAAACAGTCAGCTAACGTGAACTTCTCTTAAAAAATCCACTCAATCACTAACCTGTTTTTGTCATTAAGAAATTTAAGCAAAGCCTGCAGCTTTAACCATCACCCAAGGTGTCGCGTTTCTGAGAATCGTGAACATTGCCCTGCGTGACTAAACTCTGCGAATCCACCTCACGGCACGGCAACAAAAAAACAACTACGTCATACTGAGCAGTCGCCTCTCACCCAAGACCCCAAAACAAGACTCTTCTTCGTTATTTGAATGATTTGGCGCTATTTAGTTCCATACAACCTGCTATCTTCAACCAAATTAGCAAACTATTTAGTAGGACTAAAGGGTTGGCTTGTCTCTCCCTCATCTCTATAATTTCCAGTTTTATTGATACTTCGCATTCAGGTAGACATATGAGCTTTGATAAAATTCCGGCGGGTACAAGCATCCCTGACGATTTTAACGTCATTATTGAAATTCCGACCAACAGCGATCCCGTTAAGTACGAGATTGACAAGGACTCCGATGCAGTTTTTGTTGACCGTTTCATGACCACCACCATGTTCTACCCTGCCAATTACGGCTATATTCCCCAGACACTAGCAGGCGACGGCGACCCTATTGACGTTCTGGTGGTCACCCCATACCCCGTCATCCACGGTTCTGTTGTACGCTGCCGCGCCGTCGGCATCCTGAACATGACCGATGAGAAAGGTGAAGACGTCAAACTGCTTGCAGTTCCCCACGATAAACTGACCTCCCTGTACAGAGAAGTGAAGGATTACCATGACCTGCCTGAACTGTTGATTCGCCAAATCCAACATTTCTTTGAACACTACAAAGATCTGGAAGAAGGCAAGTGGGTCAAAGTGGAGTCATGGGAAGGCCCCGAAGCCGCCAAGGACGCCATCATCAAGTCTGCTGAAGCTTACCAAAACGCCTGATCACTGCTCCAGAGCCAGCTTCGGCTGGTTCATTTCTGCGTCATAATCTCCAGAACACCCATCAGCAGATCTATTATAAAAATCACTCTTCATGCCGACATTGCCATTGACTATGAGAACAGGCACAATCAGAATTGTCCGTCCATCAACACCAATGCCGTCGACTCAAATCATGAAAGTGTTTTTTCGATCTGCGTTTTTACTGTTTTTGATAACCACTCAATCAATACTAGCTTCAGGACTGCAGGATCTTTTAGGTCAGCAATCTGACCCGCAATTTCTGCCTGTCGAAGAAGCTTTTCAGATCAATGGCTATAGAACTAATGATGAAGCAGTCATACAGATCACTGTCACGCTGGGTCACTATCTTTATCGCCACATGTTCCAGTTTCAGCCCGTTGACAACAGTACCCAGCTTGGCACCCCCGTACTGCCAGACGGCACGGTAAAGTTCGATCCTTTTCAGCAAGCCGAGATAGAAATCTATTCTGAAGATATGGAAATTCGGCTACCGATAGAAACGAGCCACTCCCTACCTGAAGTGGCTGTCACCTTTCAAGGCTGTGCCGATGCAGGTCTCTGCTACCCCCCCAGCACGACGACGCTGATCCTTGTGAGCAAGGATACCTCTGCGATCCATACTGTCATACCAACCACCGCACCCACTCAATATACCACCAGCAACCATGATACCCGTCAGGATACATTCCTCGCATCACTACTGAATGGCAGCACTCTTTGGTCATTGATTTCCCTGTTTTTTCTTGGAGGTTTGGCACTAGCCTTTACTCCCTGTGTGTTACCGATGATCCCCATTCTCTCCACGATTGTCATCGGCAATACCAGCAGTCGTCTGCGTACCATTTTATTAACTGTCTGCTACGTGCTCAGTATGTCTATTACCTTCGCCCTAGCGGGCATGCTAATGGGCTATTTCGGTGCCAGTCTTAATTTACAAGCAAAACTGCAATCTCCCTGGATTCTGGTACCCTTTGCCCTGCTGTTTTCTGGGCTGTCGCTCTCCATGTTCGGCCTGTTCGAACTGCAACTGCCTGAAAAACTGCGAGACAAACTGGTGAATGCTGACCAAACAACAAGCGAGAAACGGGGAGGCACCTATTTGGGCGCTATCTTCATGGGTATTTGCGCCACCCTACTGGTCTCTCCTTGTGTTTCCGCACCACTGGCTGGCGCACTCATCTATATTAGTAGCACCTCTGATATCACTCTGGGGGGGGCTGCACTCTTCAGTCTCGGTCTAGGTATGGGAACACCACTATTGATCCTCGGTATTGGTGGAAGTTCTCTGCTACCAAAGAGTGGTGCGTGGATGGATAGCGTGAAAGCCGTGTTTGGCGTTCTGATGCTGGGCGTTGCCGTCAGCCTTCTGGAACGGATTATTCCGGCACCGATCACACTACTACTATGGGGAAGCTTGTTGATTGGCTCAGCAGTTTATCTGGGCGCCACAGACTTCAATCAGCGCAAGGGCTGGGACGCATTCCGACAGATCATTGGGATATTGCTGTTAATCTGCGGCGTCACACTATTCATTGGCGGAATCAAGGGTAATACGGATCCATTGAATCCCCTGCTATCGCAAACCGCTCAACCAGCGGGTATGACACTCACCGCCACACAGAACAGTACGTTTCAGACCATCACCACATTGGATGAACTGAAAGCAGCAAAAGCCCAGGCTGTTCTCGATCAGCGCCCCCTTTTGCTGGATTTTTATGCCGACTGGTGCATCTCCTGCAAGGTCATTGAACGAAAAGTACTCTCCGCTCCCAGCATCAAGACGCGTCTAGAAGCCTTCAGCACTGTTCGCATGGACATTACCCGTAACACACCAGAACAGACCCAGCTACTGAACCAGTATCATCTGTTTGGCCCTCCAGCATTCCTTTTTTTCGATCTTAAAGGCCGTGAACTCAGCCAGCTCAAACTACAGGCTGAAGTCACTGTAGATGAAATGGCCACACGACTAGATGAGGCAATAGCCTCCCTCCACTAACCGTACTACGACTCAGTCACAAACTTGTGACGAAATCCACTGTAACTTGCGGTTAACTTCCTGTAACATGCACAGACTAGACATTTCTAGTACTTTACTCCAGAATGCTGAATATTGCGTCGTCTCGACCTGAATGATCGCCGAGCACCAGATTAACACTACAGACTTCGCTCATTTACTTTTTATCACGGGCAATGTCTATCGAACAGCCAACAGGGGTGCCAGCATGGCCTGCATACTTGTGCTTAACGGACCCAATCTGAACCTGCTAGGAACTCGGGAACCCGAAGTCTATGGTATTATTAATCTAGACGATATCATTAGTCACCTGACAAAAAAGGCAGTAGTGGCAGGGCATCACCTGCAAGCCTTGCAGAGTAACGCAGAATACGAATTAATTAATCGCATCCACGATGCCAAACATCAAGGCGTCGACTACATCCTGTTCAATCCTGCGGCATTTACTCATACCAGCGTGGCACTTCGAGATGCATTATTAGCCGTTAACATCCCGTTTATTGAGGTTCATTTGTCCAATATCCACCAGCGTGAGCCGTTCCGACACCACTCCTATTTTTCCGATATTGCCGCTGGCATGATCTGCGGACTAGGAGCGATGGGGTACGAGCTAGCACTACAAGCTGCCATTAAACAGCTGAGCCCGTCATAGCGTTATCACGTTATCATAGCGTGCCGACATTGAATCCCTACCAAATTTTCAGTGCCTTTAACAACGTTGCCCTATTTGCCGTTAATCAACTCCGAAAGTCAACGACCGAATACAGAGACCGAGTATGGATATCCGAAAAATAAAGAAACTGATAAAGCTTCTTGAAGAGTCCGGCATTGATGAGCTGGAAATCCAAGAAGGCGAAGGATCCGTTCGCGTAAGTCGCTATTCACATAGGCCAGCACCCGCCTATACAATGCCGCCTCAGCAACACTCTGTTGTCGTCACTCCCCCTACAGAACCGGGTCAAAATGTCGCAACAGAGCCTACCGAAGTCGAAGCGCCAGCTCGCGGACATCAGATTCTCTCTTCAATGGTCGGTTCGTTCTATCGCGCCTCCTCCCCCAGCACCCCTCCATTCGTAGAGATCGGACAGCGCGTCAAGGAAGGGGATGTCCTCTGTATTGTTGAAGCCATGAAAATGATGAATCAGATCAAGTCCGACAAAGCGGGTATCATTGAAGCGATCTTCGTTGAAAATGGTCAGCCCGTAGAGTACGACCAGCCGTTGTTTACCATCGTCTAACAACGGAGACCAAATTCATGCTTGAAAAAGTCCTCATTGCCAACCGTGGCGAGATTGCGCTTCGTGTTCTACGCGCCTGCAAAGAGCTGAACATCAAAACCGTTGCAGCTCATTCCAAGGCTGATACCAGCCTAATGCACGTCCGTCTGGCCGATGAAACGGTCTGCATCGGACCTAACAACGCCACCGAAAGCTATCTGAACATTCCAGCCATCATCAGCGCTGCGGAAGTGACGGATGCCAACGCAATCCATCCTGGCTACGGCTTCCTCGCAGAAAACGCCGACTTTGCCGAACAGGTTGAACGCAGTGGCTTTACGTTTATTGGTCCTAGTCCGGATGTCATCCGCCTGATGGGCGACAAAGTATCCGCTATTCGAGCGATGCAGAAAGCAGGGGTACCCACGGTACCTGGCTCTGACGGCTCATTAACGGATGATCACGCTCGCACCCTCAAAATCGCCCGTAATATTGGTTATCCTGTCATTATCAAAGCCTCTGGGGGCGGTGGTGGCCGTGGCATGCGCGTGGTTCATCGTGAACAGGCATTAATCAGCACGATCGCTGTTACCCAAGCTGAAGCGCTGGCAGCCTTCAATAACGATGTCGTCTATTTGGAAAAATATCTAGAGAATCCTCGCCATGTAGAGATCCAGGTATTGGCTGATGGCCAAGGTCACGCCATCCATCTGGGCGACCGAGACTGCTCTTTGCAGCGCCGCCACCAAAAAATCATCGAAGAAGCCCCTGCACCAAGCATCCCAGATGAACAGCGACAGCATATTTTAGATCGCTGCATTAACGCCTGTATTGATATAGGCTACAGAGGCGCAGGCACGTTTGAATTTTTGTATGAAAACGATGAATTCTACTTCATCGAAATGAACACCCGACTTCAGGTAGAACACCCAGTGTCTGAATTCATCTCAGGTATCGATATCGTCAAGGAACAGCTGCTAATTGCTGGCGGTGAGCCACTCTCCATCAAACAAAGTGACATCCGGCTCACAGGGCACGCCTTTGAGTGCCGGATCAATGCAGAGGATCCAAAAACTTTCATGCCATCCCCTGGTACGATTCAGACATTCCACGCACCCGGCGGCAACGGCGTACGGATGGACTCCCATCTCTATAATGGCTATGTCATTCCCCCTTTCTACGACTCCCTGATCGCCAAGCTAATTACCTGGGGTCCTGACAGAGAAACCGCCATGATCAGAATGCGTAATGCCCTTGACGAGTTCGTTATTGAAGGTGTTCAAACCAACATACCGCTCCATCAAGAGATGATGCGCGATAATGCGTTCCAAAAAGGTGGTGTCAACATTCATTATCTTGAAAAGAAATTGATCAACTAATCAGGTTCGACAGAAGAGCGCCTACCGTGCTCTTCTGTCACTTTTATCCCTTGCAATCTCAGTCGTTTTGACAGCCCAGATCAAACAGTCGACTCTACCGCCATTTTCCATCACAGACAGATAATTAAGCACATTATGCCTTGGATACAGATCACACTGGACGCTACCGCCGAGCATGCCGAGTACCTGGAAGACCGCTTACTTGAACTGGGTACCTGCGCCGTCACCTTGCAGGATGCCTGTGATCAACCGCTTTATGAACCCGAGATTGCCACGACCCCTCTATGGAGCCAGACTCAGGTCATCGGTCTGTTTGATGCCGCTACCGATGTAGACAACGTGGTTGAACAGCTAAAGGAGTCCGCAGCCAATCATTTCAGCGCCTGTCGTATAGAGATCGTCGAAGACAAGGCGTGGGAAAGAGAGTGGATGATTCACTTCCACCCTATGAAATTTGGCCAACGTCTCTGGATTTGCCCTAGCTGGAAAGACGTACCAGACCCTAATGGTGTCAACCTTATGCTCGATCCTGGCCTTGCCTTCGGCACAGGCACCCACCCGACCACAGCCCTCTGCCTGGAATGGCTGGAAGGTCTGGAGCTGAAAAACCAGCGGGTCATCGATTACGGCTGCGGCTCTGGGATTTTGGGAATCGCCTCCCTGCTGCTCGGCGCTAGCCAGTTTATCGGAGTCGATACCGATCCACAGGCACTGGAAGCCTCAACCATCAATGCCAAGCGTAATCAGATCCACCATGATCGTTTCGACGTTCACTACCCCAACACCACACCTGCCATTAAGGCAGATGTCATGGTGGCCAACATTCTGGCCGCCCCCCTAATCAGTCTGGCGCAAACACTCGCAGATCTGACCCGTTCTGGCGGCCAACTGGCACTGTCCGGCATTCTTGAAGAGCAAGCCGACGAGGTTAGTGCAGCCTATAGCGAAAGGTTTACTATGTCCCCCCCAGTAAACAAAGATGGCTGGGTTCGTATTGATGGCATTCGGCAATAAGCCTGCCCCGAGAGCATAGTCATTTCAAGGACAAACTGGCAGACATCCACAACGATACTATTGATTGCTACAGAAGGCATGCAAGCAACCAGCAATACCTGGGGCACACACAACGCCCTCCTCATTGTCAGATCACCTTCAGAGTCACTCTGAAACACCTTCAATTGGCCGATGGAGCGGTTCGTTGTGGTGCTTGTCTGCAGATCTTCAAAGCACATGAACATCTGACATCAGGCCAGATTCCGTCCAACAGCTTGAAGACACTGACTCCAACACCACAAACCGCTTATCCCAACAGGTGCACGACCACCAATTTGCTAATACCGATGGATGGATTTATCACCCGCATCATGAATGTTGCCGCAATCATGATACTCACTACCCAAACCCTGTTTTTAACCTTGCATTATTGGCTCAGCCAGATCACTGGGCAGTGATTACAGTGATTGCTTGAATCCAGCATAACGTCAGGCAACGTCGAAAAACCCTCCTCAGCCTCAACGCATGAAACATATCGTTAAATAACACTCTCATCATGAATAAAAATGAACTTTTTTATTTTTTATAACACTAAACAATAAGAAAGACGTGAAAATTATTCATTAATACTATCTCAACAATATCAGGATAATGATAGTGCAAACATATTTTCAAAAACAGTTGTACACTCATTTACAGGCTAACCATGATTATTTTTCTAGTGATGAACTGGCTTATAAAGGATTCGAAAAAGACACATGGAAAGGGAAGTCAGTCAATCATTCTGATGACAATAAGAAAATTCAAACAGAAATAGAACAATTCATAAAAAACAATGATCAATCAGACACTCAGCTATTAGATAGAGTTTGCATATTGTGTAGAGTCGATGATGGAATCAAAAAAAAATTATTGTCTAAATACGGAAATAATCAAGAGAGTTGCGCAGAAACTCTATACCAAATCATCACAAAGCGTAACAATAAAGTAGACAGTGCTAGTCGTTGCAGCGACATAGAATCTGATATTAGTACAGATATAAAAACAGAGAATAAGACATCAAGCTATTATTTCTTAGGCCAATTAAATAACTGGGTTAGCGAATCGACCAAAAATGAACTAAGACAGCAAGCTGCTGATAAAATAATGGCTGCTTATGTCAATAAAAACAATAAGTTAGACCTAAGATTTCTTGATTTAACAACGTTACCCTCAGCCATTAAATATTTACCTTATGTTACCGACATTGATATCAGTTTTAATAAACTTACTATGTTTCCAGAGTTTTTTTATAATACTAACAATCATTTTTTGAAAATTAACATTTCTCTAAATAGTGCTAAATTCATCCTGACACCAGGAATAAAAAAATTAATCTTATTCGGTGGGTGTGAAATACTATCAGATATATATTTAAAAGTTAAAATTAATGAATTCATGAATTTTCATGCTCCTTCATTCACTCAACATGCCATCCAATGTGAAAATAATAATGATGTATTTATGAACGACGGTCTCAGTGTTGTAAAGACTAAGACATTAGATATTGAAGTAGAAAAACTATTAAAAGAGGCTTCCATGGAATCAGAAACAGATAAAACACAAGATGGATTTATACAGTCACTCAATGAGTTTCGTGCTACTGATAAAACAAAAGGTATCTCAAATCTTCGCTCTTTCATGGTAGAAGACGGTCAAATCAATATACTCGGCTGTTCTCTTTGGAATAAATTAGCTAAAAAGGACCATCCATTCATTCCAGAATCTTTAACGTTTATTTATAATAATATAAACAGTTTACTGTTATTATCTCCTCGTAACGATGTATTGTCATTACCTTTTTTAAAACAATGCGCGGGTAACGACGAGTATTCTCCAACACAAGTAAAATCAATACCTGTAATGGATTTTTCCTTTCCAAGGTTAGAACAATTTAACATTGTACTGCAAGAGATCAATAAAGTGCGATATTCGATCTGCTGTAAATCTAAAGCGGTGTTAATTTCCTGCGAAATAGGTGAAGGCAGAACTGGAACTTTTTTGGCAATGATCCAATTGGTGGATAAATTTAAACTGTTAAATCCATCAAAAAGAAAAGAATTAACTGAGCTACTTAGACTCTATACACCTGAACAGTATAATGGAAACTTTCAACACTATAACAAAGATATTAAAATCAACAAACTGGTAGCAAACACAGTGAACAAGATAAGAAAAGAAGAAAATAATGAAATAGGCAAGGGTATTTCTGTTGAAACAGACTCGCAGTTTTTAGCATTAGAACTTATTCATTTAATGTTAATTTTTAATGAAAGAATACAAGACGACCCGTCAATCACTGATGAGCAAATCTTAAAATATGTCTATGACCATGGTTTTACAAGAACGTTTATTTTAGAGTTTGCTGATGTTTATTACACTAAGCCAAATGACGACGCATTCACAAAAACGGACATGCTAAAATATTCAGAAAAATACCTATTAGAAAGAATAAGAGATATACATACTGTTATTTAATGTATTGTATTGTTAGAGAGTGATTATTCAAAATAAAACCAGATAATTCGTCCAATCCTCCGAAGCAAAAACATGAACGACTAAATGTGAGCCTATGATTCATTTGGCTCACATAGAAGTTTCAATTAGTATATTATTTTTATATACTTTAAACGTGCGAATTCTGGAGATCCGCACTCTTGCCAGCTAGAACAACTACCCTCATAATGCTCATCGGTGAGATGTAATAAGGATGTTTTAGCGCATGTCTCACATATTTGGTGTCGTACACCACCCTCACCCGTTGTTTGTGTAGAACTTGGATTGTTTCTCTGAACAGGTAAAGCGCAAGCACCTTTAGTCTCATCCAGCTTGCAGCCGTCATGACCCATCGTTTCATCACTAACAGTGAGTCCACCCAGTGCTCCTTCTAAAGGCGGTTCATATAAAAAATGAGAATACATAGCAGAACCTCCCGTGTTAGGTGCTTTACATTTAATGCATGAAATAACATTCATGGTATTACTTATAATAATCTCATTACCGCTGAGGTCATACTCTCGCCCCTCTCCTAGCACCATATAACTATTAATTTTAGGATTTGAGCAGCCGCCTGATTTTAAACATACATGCCTATCAACACTATTATTAGTAATGTGCTTCATTCTCCAGCACTCCTCACAATAGAGCACATGTCCGCATGGAGAGAATATAATGCTGGCGCGCTTGCCTGCTCTAGTGCACGCAGGGGTAGTGCACAGCGTGTTTTCTTCATTGCTATTCATTGCTGTGTATATTTCAGGTATGCTTCCTGTCGTAAAAACATGTGATAAGAGCCCTACCATAGCCGTACCGAAATCAGTCTGAAGTTTAGTGTCTAATATTATTTTTTTCTCTTCGTCGCTATTCTTGTTAAATTCATGTACGAAAATGTCTTTGAGTTGACTCTTTAGATTTTCTATGTCTTGATTATTGGAATGTTCGAAGTTTATGTAGAACAAAGCATCAACCGTTAAGACCGGTTGATGCTCACCAAACCCCACTCCTTCTATCATATTGCTTCTACTCATGTAGTGAAAATCATCCAGAGTGTATTTGCATTCTTCAACCATTAATCTTCTATCGTTTAAGTGGCAGATCGGTGAACATAGATTGAGATAATTACCAATATATTTTCCATTTTCGTGATATGAATGAATTAGAATTCCAAGTAAATTAGGTGATATGATAATACCGCATTTTAAACAGACATATTGATCTATGGAAATGTTATCGATATTTTTTAATCTGTAGAATAGATTGTAATTAAAACAGGAGCTAGTTATTGTATTATTATTCTCGAGCTCATCTCCTTTAGATTGTTTTTTTTGTCTATGATCAAATTTAAGCAATTTCTCTTTAAATTCATCTAATCTACGTCTATCACGTCCAACAGAAGGATAACAAAAAATCTGTGCTTGTGATGTTTGTGATTTTGTCGAATACTGACTTTGACTTTGACTTTGACTTTGACTTTGACTTTGACTTTGACTTTGATTTATATTTAAATTTAAATTTAAATCTGGTCTACAACCAATTTCATATTGAGAGTGCTGAATGATTTTTACGCACATCTCTGAAAATGCTTGAAGTTTAATTTCATCATTTTGCTTTAGTTGTTTTTTACATTTATTGCAAATAATGCCTCCTTTGTCATTTATGTCTAGTTGTCTACAAACATGACCTATTACTCCACTACTTTTTTTCCACTTTACACTGTTTAGAATGCAATCATTATTCATTGTATAACAATGTTTTTCCATTGCATTAGCTACCGCGTCTATATATTCATTCTTCATTATGAATCTCCTGAAATCACTCACGTAATTATTTAAAATTAAATCTAGATACGCTTCTTTATACACCATTGCAATGGTGATAATTTGAAGTTTTAGGGATCTGTCAGAATTAGTCAAAACCTAGCTCTAGGACGATTTTATAATTACTCTAGTAGACATAGTGATTTCATTGAATGAAAGTCAGTATAAAAAATGATAAATCCCGTTTATCCAAATTTACAACAATACAACATAAACAGCTCTACTCTAGATACTAACTAAGATAACTTTTTATGAAAACAGTTCATATATTTTTATTACTCTGTTTTATGTAATGAGTGAATTGCTATACCTGCAACGGTCATTATGGCTACGCATAAAGCATTCACACTTTTTTAATACAGGTCGTTTACAGGGAAAGGTGCTTAATCAGGGATGCCAATTCTGATAATATATAGTGCCGATCATGATGCCGAGAGAGCATTCTGTGAACTGATAAACAGAAATAGTGATCAGACATTAGGTTGGCTATTAATGGTTGTACATTTTCAAATAAATCACCATAAACTGCATTATTCTTCTCAATAATAAGAATCCTCGACCTGACCAGTACGCCGTAGCCACTGACTCAATGGCAGTTTTGACTTTAATCCGACCAACTGAACTGCTATGGTAGCGTGCGCCGTACCGTATTAGTTAGTTGTTTTTTTGAGCTGTGTTCGCACATGAAGAGAGTGGAAATCCAGCCTTGCTGACCATTGGCCCTTACGACGTTACAGTCCCAGTCATTCTTGCGCCGATGGCCGGCGTTACCGACCGCCCCTTCCGTAGGCTCTGCCTGATGATGGGCGCTGGCATGGCGGTGTCTGAGATGATCACCTGCGACACTCGCTTATGGAAAAGTCGAAAAACCCGTCTTCGCCTGGCGCATGATGGCGAAGCAGAACCTCGCTCCGTCCAGATTGCCGGTGGCGATCCAGACATGATGGCCGAGGCCGCCCGCCTGAATGAAGCATTAGGCGCCCAGATTATTGATGTCAATATGGGCTGTCCGGCCAAGAAAGTCTGTAGCAAGGCGGCGGGTTCCGCTCTGCTGAAAGATGAAGCATTAGTTCGCGCTATTCTGGAACGCGTCACCGGTGCGGTATCTATACCCGTCACATTAAAAATCCGCACTGGCTGGAGTCCGGAACATCGTAACGGTGTTATGATCGCACGTATTGCCGAAGAGTGTGGCATTCAGGCACTAGCAGTCCATGGTCGCACCCGTCACTGCATGTACCGTGGCGAAGCCGAATATGATACCATTGCGAAGATCTGTCAGGCCGTTTCTATCCCAATCATCGCCAATGGTGATATCAATTCACCGGAAAAAGCAAAGTACGTACTGGATTATACTGGTGCCCATGGCATTATGATCGGACGTGCGGCTCAAGGACGCCCTTGGATTTTCAACGAAATCAACCACTACCTGAAGCATGGTACCCACTTGATGCCCCCTGATCTTGTAGAAATACGAAACATACTACTGGATCACCTAGCTCATCTCTACGAATTTTACGGTGAACGGTCTGGCGTCCGCATTGCCCGTAAGCATGTTGATTGGTACCTTCATGCCAATCATTGTGGCCAGGTCTTCCACCGCGTATTCAATCGCCTAGAGTGCAGTGTTGCCCAATGCGACGGCATCAGGGAGCACTTTGAGAGATTAATGAATGGAGAGGAAATTGCAGCATGACGACATCTGATACCTTGGATCAAAAAACGATCGATACTAATCACCGTCGTCATCTGGTCAACCCAGCGGCGCAGGATACCCAGACTATGCGGGATAGCGTCGAAAAAGCGATGAACAACTATTTCGCACACCTGGAAGGACAGGAGGTCACCAATGTCTACGAGATGGTACTGTCTGAAGTGGAAGCACCACTACTGGAAACCGTCATGACCTATGTAAACAGCAACCAAACCCGTGCAGCTAGCATGCTCGGCATGAATCGCGGGACTCTGCGTAAAAAACTCAAACAGTACGGACTGGATTGACGCCCTTAATCCTGAAGGGCTGAAGCATTAACGGTAAAACAGCAATGAACGAAGTAACGATGGCACAAACACTCGATATCCGTCCTGTCCGTCGAGCGCTGATCAGCGTTTCCGACAAAAGTGGTATTGTCGATTTTGCTCGTGGACTCCACGGGCTCGGCGTCGAAATCCTCTCAACCGGCGGCACCTGCCAGTTACTGAGAGAGCATGACATTCCTGCTATCGACGTCTCAGATTACACCGGCTTTCCTGAAATAATGGATGGCCGAGTTAAAACGCTCCATCCTAAAATTCATGGTGGCATTCTTGCTCGCCGAGGACAGGATGACGCAATCATGACCGAGCATGGAATTCAACCCATCGACATGGTCGTAGTCAATCTATACCCCTTTGAAGCCACCATTGCCCACCCCGACTGCGACTTGGCAGAGGCAATTGAAACTATTGATATTGGCGGCCCAACCATGGTTCGTTCTACCGCCAAGAACCATGCTTTTACCGCCATTGTTGTGCATAGTAGCGACTATCATGCGCTGCTTGATGAGCTGAAAGAACAGGATGGTCTGTCTCGCCAATGCCGTTTTAAGCTGGCGGTGAAAGCCTTTGAGCATACCGCCGGTTATGACGCAGTGATCGCCAACTATCTAGGCTGTATCAACGCTGAATCACCAGAACAGAACCAGAGATTCTCTACCACATTCAACCTGCAGATGATCAAAGCACAAGATATGCGCTATGGTGAAAATCCTCACCAAAAAGCCGCTTTTTATATCGAGAAATCAGCCAAAGAGGCCAGTGTTGCCACCTCACGACAACGACAAGGAAAAGCGCTCTCCTTTAACAATGTGGCGGATACTGATGCAGCACTGGAGTGTGTAAAAAGCTTCACAGCACCCACCTGCGTGATCGTCAAACATGCCAATCCCTGCGGTGTCGCCACGAGTGCAGACTGCTTTGAAGCGTATAACCGCGCCTACGCCGCCGACCCCACATCAGCCTTTGGCGGCATTATTGCCTTCAACCGGACACTGGATGCTCAGACTACCACAGCGATTCTTGAACGACAGTTTGTGGAAGTTATCATCGCACCGTCCGTTCAAGAGGATGCTCTGGAACTGTTGACCGCAAAACCGAATATCCGCCTCCTCACTTGTGGTGAATTGCTTCATAGTGCCAGCCACTGGCTGGATTTTAAGCGCGTCAACGGCGGGCTTCTGGTACAAGAAGCCGATTCAGGCAACGTGACCGAAAACGACTTGAAGAGGGTGACTGAACGTCAACCGACCGAGGATGAACTGCGGGATCTGCTCTTTGCTTGGAAAGTCGGCAAATTCGTTAAATCCAATGCCATTGTCTATGCCCACAACCGACAGACAGTAGGGATTGGCGCCGGTCAGATGAGCCGTGTCTATAGTGCTCGGATCGCCGGCATCAAAGCGGCTGATGAAGGATTAAACGTCACTGGATCAGTCATGGCGTCCGATGCGTTTTTCCCCTTCCGTGACGGTATTGACGCCGCCGCAAACGCAGGCATCACCGCCATCATTCAGCCTGGTGGCTCCATGCGAGATACAGACGTCATCAAAGCCGCTAACGAAGCAAATATGGCCATGGTCTTTACCGGCATGCGTCACTTCCGCCACTGATACTGTTACAAACAGCCATCAGCAACAGATCAAAACAGGCTCAATCTCCGGAGATAGACAAGGGAAACATGACATGAATATACTGATCATTGGCGGTGGCGGTCGCGAACATGCGCTGGCCTGGAAAGCCGCGATGTCCCGCGATGTCAATGATGTCTATGTTGCACCAGGTAATGCTGGCACAGCATTAGAACCCGGCGTCAGTAACGTTGCTATCGACGTACTGGACTTTGACCAGCTGATCAATTTCGCCAAGGACACGGGCATCGATCTGACGATTGTCGGGCCCGAAGCGCCTCTAGTTGCCGGTATTGTCGATCGTTTCCGCAACGAAGGACTAGTCATTTTTGGACCGGACAAAGGCGCCGCTCAACTTGAGGGTTCCAAGGCATTTACCAAAGACTTCCTCACACGCCATAACATCCCTACCGCAGCCTACTCCAACTTTACCGACGTTGAGTCGGCCAAAGCTTATATCCATACACAAGGCACCCCGATTGTGGTAAAAGCTGACGGTTTGGCTGCTGGCAAGGGGGTCATTCTGGCACAAACGGAACAAGAGGCTATCGCTGCTGTGGAGGATATCCTGGCTGGAAACGCTTTCGGCGATGCTGGAAACAAAGTCGTCATCGAGGAGTTTCTAACGGGTGAAGAAGCCAGCTTCATAGTGATGGTGGACGGTGAAAACATTCTGCCTCTGGCCAGCAGTCAGGATCACAAGGCCCGTGATGATGGCGATATTGGCCCCAATACCGGTGGCATGGGTGCTTATTCTCCAGCGCCTGTCGTCACGCCAGAACTGCATCAACGTATCATGAAAGAGGTGATCATTCCTACGGTGAGGGGCATGGCCACAGAAGGCCATCGCTATAGCGGGTTTCTCTATGCCGGATTGATGATCGACCAGCAAGGTCTCCCCAAAGTATTGGAATATAATTGCCGCTTTGGTGATCCAGAAATCCAACCTATCTTGATGCGTCTAAAATCTGATCTTGTCTCACTTTGCTTGGCTGGGGCAGAAGGTCGACTCAACGAAATCACAGCGGAATGGGACTCACAGGCTGCCCTTGGTGTTGTCATGGCGGCAGGCGGGTACCCTAAAGCCTATAACAAAGGTGATCCGATTCAGGGCTTCGACAACACAGGTAATGCCAAAGTATTTCATGCGGGTACTCGTCTGGATGACAAACAGGTCGTTACCCATGGTGGTAGAGTTCTCTGCGTAACTGCTCTTGGAGATACCGTTGCAGACGCTCAGACTAATGCTTATGCCGGTGTCAAACAGATCGACTGGAAAGAGTGCTATTATCGGAATGATATTGGCCACCGCGCCATAGCGAGGGAAAAGAAAAACCATTGATGGTCATAGGCGACCGATCCCCCTCTATGTCAGACTAACAGAATGAAAAAGGGCTTCCATATGGAAGCCCTTTCTAAAAAAATGAACCCTCGTTACTGGGCAACGATATGATTTTTATTCTCAGAAACCACCTTCTTACCAACACCTCTGACATACGTTAACTCTTCAATGCTGGTGAATTTTCCATGCTTTTTTCGGTAGGTAACAATACGTTCGGCAATGACTTCGCCTACATATTTGAGCTCTTTGTCTAGTATTTTAGCGGTAGCAGTATTGATATTGATTTTTACGGGTGGTAGCTCCCCATAAACCAATGAGCTAAAACTAAAAATAGCGATCAGCAATGGCGTAACGAATTTCCTTATCATCTGTCTCATTCCTTTCCATCAGTTATCACACAATAATCGAAGAACAACACAACAACTTCGCACTATATTTTAACTTAGACACCAGCAAACAAAAATACAAGTAGAACGTTGTCTTTTACTTGAGACCCCCCCCTGTGTCAGGATAGTTGTCACCCCTAAAAATCAAAAAAACGGGGGGGCGGATGACGAGTCAAGTATGGCCAGATATTCGGCCGAGCGAAAAGAAGCAGTTTTAAAGCAGTGATCACCACCGCACAATATGACCCTTGCGTCGCTGGCGCGGCAGGAGGGTATAAGTTACGCAACCTTGTATAATTGGTGCAACAAATTAAGGCAACAAGGTCAGCCTGTGCCAGGAAATACAACGTCGCCGGATGATTGGTCGGCAGAAGCAAAACTCGCAGTTGTTGCGGAAACCATGCCTCTCTCAGAATCTGAGTTTGGCAAATACTACCGAGAAAAAGGCCTTTATCCTGAGCAAGCGACAAGATTGCCTTTACGGCTTTATGTCGAGCGCTGCGCGCAAGCGGGCAGAGATAAGCTTCAGAGCGCTGGACGTACCCTGTACAAAACTGGAATTTAACGCTGTCGCAACTGGCAATCCATTATCCGAATCGCTTAGACGACTACATTAGCTTATAACTCGCTCGGCTGACATAGAACGTTGAACACCCTCTGTGTCGGTTATTATGCCAATCTAGTTAGGTAAAACTCCAGTTGGTCTATCCAGCGCCATTTTTATTGCATTAGAAATATTATTGTAAACATATAACATATCAGTAGCAACTTTCAATAGATTATTATCATCTATGCCATTTGAATAGTTAGCTGAAAACGCAGCAAAATCACCAGATTGTATTAATTTATTTAATTCTTCATTCATATAAATCCTACCTTTATAAATATTTTTCATTCTTTCTACGACCTTTGAACTATGAGTAATTTCTTCAACAGTACTACTTCTATCCTTATTAAACAAACGATTAAAATTTGCAACATTATCAACGACGACATCAACCTCATTTTGAGCAATATTCATGTCACATATTTGTAACGACATATTAATTTCTCCCAACCTCTTCTCTGTTTCTGATATTTCTTTCTTTTTATCAGCTGTATTATTTTTTAGATTATCTAGTTGTTCAGATTCTTTTTTTAAATAATCTTTAAGCAAAATTTTATATTTAGCATTTAATTCATTTAAAATTTCAACTTGTTTATAAAAACAATTGGTATAAATAATTTCCTTAACAAGCCGACCATACTCACTATCAATAATATTATCTTTTTTACTTTCCATATCTAATTCAATTAAACGTTCTCTAACTTTTACATCTAACTTAATTGATGTAATATCATCCAAACTTATCTCATTTAATTTATGATCTTTATGCATAACAATGTAACAAGATTTACAAATGTTTTCTTTTTGTTCTCTTGGAATTAATATATCATATACTTTACCTGATACAATATTATTTTTTTTATCGTACATAACTGGAAGTTTACTCTCTTCAGCCATATCTATACATGGGCGGCTGTAAAAATGGCACTGATGCTCACCTATAGGATTATCAGTTGGTTCCCAACCTGTCAACACATGTGTGAGTTTGAATTTACCAGGAGCGAAGCGGCACATAACTCTATCACAATCACTATCCCCCTTAAACTCAAATCCAGCATGAGCAAGTCTTTCAGGTGATTGATCTCCAGTAAATTTTTTATTTATTAACACCCCTTCCGCATTGTAAAATGTTTCCATTAATTTTTTTTCTTCAGCTTTTCTATCAAATGGTTCAGCCTCTTTTAAAACCAATACCTTTCTATCTAATAAGTAAGGTATAAGTGGAGAAACATATTTTTCAATTTTACTATCTAATGCTATAAAATAAGTCATTCCATGAACATATGACACATCTCTAAAGATAAAACAATTGTCAATCAAGCAAACTTCATTACTTTTAACATCTACAAAAGTTCTATCTTCATGCGTAGGTGATTGCAATGTGTCTACTTTTTCTTTGTTTTCTATTTTAACTTTTGCATATTTATCACATACCGTTTGTCTATAAGACTCACCACCAATATAATAAAATGCTAATCTTACGTTCGTATCATTTACGTTCATTTTAAAGCTCCTATGCTTTTAGTTTCATTTACTTAACATTGGATAGTAACAATTAAAAATAGTTCAATGGAGATACTGATATTTCCGTGATTTCTATTAAAATAAAACATATTCCTACATCAAGAACATGCAATCCTTATTTGACAGTTTGTGATCTTATTTGTTGATATAGAAGTTAAAAATAAAAATTAATCTCATGGCTGTCATGTAGCCACTGGTGATACAATCCAAACAACAGATCCTAGATTAACGATAAAATAAAACGTTTGAATATCCACTAACAATAAAAAACGACAATATGGTTACATATTGCCGTTTAAGTGTGACGAACCTATCTTAGTAAGAGTAACGTAATTTAAAATTGGTGCTGTTATTTTTATAACCTTTCATCTGGTTACGAATAATACCAAAATCCAAGTTTAATCTATCATTGACTATCATGCTCATTCCAATGTTGACACGAAGCCTACCATGGCTCCGTTCCGGTGAAGTGACAATCATCTGATCAATACCGGTCATATAAACTGCCCGTTCGGATGTTTGCCTATCACGGAAATTGTAATAGCCCATAACGTTAGCAAATGGCACCAGCTTTATAGTGTCATGACCCCATCGACCCGCCAAATTGAAACCAAGGCCACCCTCCATAGTACTCAAAGATTTTGGGTCGTCAGTGGCTGGGGAGGTACAGGGGCCGACACAGTTGCTATCCCATTTTTCTTCATGACCTCCGAAGCTAACTCGGTTATAGTTCACTTCAGCCAGTGGTGTCATCGACCAGTCTGAATTTAGGTTATAGACGTATCCGGCCAGCAGGTGCGCATGCGCGGTCTCGGCGTAGAACGTGCTGTGTAAATGTCCGGTGCTACCGCCCTCGGTTGCCATCCGACTCGTTTTATTACGGGCACGTCCAGCTGCGACACTGGCTTCGATGAATCCATTGCCAATTTTCCATGCACTGTACAGAGAGCTAGAAAAGGAGAAGATATCATGTTTCCCTTGATTGACTGCCTCATCATCAATACGGCTTTTTCCCAATGTCATAGCGACACCGAGTAGCATCCCAGGCATGATACTACTACTCTCCATGCCTGCCGTGACCGTCTCACCCCGAGCCTTCAAGCCTAACATAGTGTCGTTTCCCTGAAGAGTAGCTGAAAAGGTTTTGGTGCTGAACCAGTAATTATAATCCTTACTGGCCCGTTGATCGTTGTCGCCGAAGGACAAACCGTTACCAGACTGATAAACCGAAGATTTTTGGCTATCATTAGCAGCCAGTAACTCAGGAAGCTCCATGTTGCCGATAGAGTTTTTCGGCAGCCCTAACTGATAGTTCAATGTATGCACGTCAATTTCCACCGCACTGCTTACATGACTGGCTTCAACCTGGCTGACATCTAATGGTGTGCCTCTAGCCGTAGGAATAATTAAAACCGCCAATGTTGATACCATAAACAAATTTCGATGGGGCATACAGTAGTACTCCTTAATACAACGCTACTTTATATAAAACAAACCAAACCTAAAGATCAAAGCATTTAACATTCGTCCGTAATTTTATTTATGTTTCGTATCTTTCGTTTGATAACAAATATGAAAAAACATCATTAGATCAACCGTCAAAGTGTATTAAAGACGGATAAACCAATGCCCTAATACGATATTTATCGCATTAAGACTGAAAAGAAAAATAGTGCTGCAACGCCTTAACCAGCGATTCAAATCCTTCACTACGCTCAATAATTGTATAACCAGAATCATAACTGTCAGGCGTGACATCACGATGACACCACTGACAACGGACATCAAAATCAACAACCGTATCATCTCCAAACGATTCTGGCAGATGGACACGCATCGAATACACACCGCCCAGTTCCATCATCCAAGGTGTAATCAGCATCAGTCCATTACGGCTGATATTGCCGATATATCCGACCTGCATATTATTACAGCGATTATAGACAACCAGATACTCGGATAATCGATCACTACATATCTGGTATACCTTGTCACTAACAGCTTTCCTTGTCATACCTATACTTCCATCAAGACACAGCTGAATACTGCACAACAATGGCATTACTGCTCACCGAGGCTTTTTGTGATTCTCTTTCTCCACTACCCTTCAGACAGCTTAAACAAAAAAGAGTATCTACTCGCAGCATAACGTTTACTAAAACCGAATCACTTCGGCTAACAACAATGATTGATAAGATTTAATAAAACATCGTTAACAATCAACTCCGTTATAAAAAGCATAGCTCTATCAGCAGTGCTTTCTTAAAACACTTTTTACTATATACCAGCGCATTTAATTCCTTTATATTAAAAACAATCGTGAATAGCTACAAAAGAAATGTCTTTCATTATCACGAATACCACAGTGTCACTTTCTTGTCGAATCATACTCATACAATTGACAACCGAGTTATTCATAATGTACTTTCTACGCAACCAAGCACACAACAATAATACGAAAGCGTTGTACGAAAGTAAACAAAGCCAAGCGAACATGGGATAATGGAATTTTTTAAATAAAAGGAAATATAATGATTTGGAAAACCCTAAAACAGATCTCTTTAATAGTAACTCATGTTAAATAGTGTCAGCGAACTCATTAATTA
>JAGLCE010000060.1 GCA_023146365.1 Endozoicomonadaceae bacterium | reverse complement strand
CCTTTGAATAAACATTTGCGTCCAGCCAAGTCTCTATTCAGACTAGGACTAGATATGCTTCGTAGAGTGTTGAAAAATAGATGTTCAAATGTTCAAAAAATTATCAGATAGACTTCCAAATTCTGCTTCAAGTTTTGTCCCGTACATGGGTGTTTTACGACAAAGCTCAAGGAGACAGTAACAAATACCACAACATTGATGATATTGTCATACTATGGAAGCGTTCACTGGCAAGACAGTCTATTATTGCTCAATGTAATTATCGAAAACCTGTCTACTATCAAGCAAGGATTTGCCGTGATTAACGCTTGGTTAGTGAAGATCACTCAATAACGAAAGAACAATATGCCTACACTCCGAAAGACGTCCATAGAGCGTAAGTTACGTTACGCAATAATGACAACTGTAGAGATCTGCCTGTTGATCGCTCTGCTCATCTACAGCGTCAGTGATTATTTTACATCGCGGGATGATATGACCGAACATGTTCAGGATCTAGTTAAGGTCATTAGTAGTAATAGTAGCACGGCCGTTTATACTGAAAATGCGACTATCTCCAAGCAACTGATCGAATCACTTTATGGTATAGAGCCGGTCAAAGAAGCTCACATTATCAACAAGAATGGTGTCAGCTTGGCCGGTTACTTCAGGGACGGTAATAATGCACAAGCAGCTATCCCCGCCTTTCTTCATAGAACCGCTTTCGTCGATATCCAATACGACTGGGTAGATGTGGTTGCTCCGATTTATTATGACCAGAAGGTCATTGGCTCTGTCATTATCCGTGCTGATCTAGCCATTTTGAAACAGCAGGTGATACTGAACATCCTTGCTGCATTAATTATAACGATTCTGACCATCATCTTTTCCTATCTGATGGCTCATCGACTTCAAAAAGTCATTTCAGGACCTATCGTTTTACTGGCCGACACCATGACAAAAGTAGCCAGCGGCCAGACGCATATCAGCACTCTGGAAAAACAGAGTGATGATGAGATAGGTCAGCTTTATGAGCGTTTCAATGGAATGATTGAACAAATCCATAAACGGGATGAACAGTTGAGTGTCCATCGAGAGGAGCTTGAAAAGACGGTTGAATTGCGCACCACTGCACTGAATCTCGCTAATAAAAGCTTGAAGCGCGCCATCAAGGAGGCGACAGAAGCCAAAGAGGACGCACTTTATTCCGCAAAGGCCAAAAGTGCCTTTTTGGCGAACATGAGTCACGAAATTCGTACCCCGATGAACGGGGTACTCGGTATGCTTGACATGATGCGATCGACTAATCTGGATGATAATCAGCTCGATTATCTGGAAACTGCTTACGGCTCTGCCGACGCCCTGCTGAGCATTATCAACGATATCCTTGATTTCTCAAAGATTGAAGCCGGCAAGCTGGAACTGGAGCAGATTGACATAAATATCTGTGTATTAGTTGAAGATATCGCGACACTGCTAGCCAGTAAGGCCCGTGAAAAATTCATTGAATTGGCTTGTTACATAGATGTGAAACTACCCCTATCGATCAAGGGCGACCCAGTCAGACTACGCCAAGTATTGATGAATTTACTAGGTAATGCGGTGAAGTTTACGAGCGAAGGAGAGGTTCTTATCCGCACTCTACTCATCGGCAACGATGAAAAAATCGCCAGAGTTCGTTTTGAAATCCATGATACAGGTATCGGCATTGAACCAGATGTTATTCCCACGCTGTTTACACCCTTCACTCAGGCTGATGGTTCGACTACGCGCAAGTTCGGAGGGACGGGGTTGGGGCTCACTATATCAAGGCAGCTCGTAGATCTAATGAGCAGCGAGCTTCAGATCACCAGTGAGCTAGGCCATGGCTCCTGCTTCTTTTTTGAAGTCGATTTCGAAATATCCAAACAACAACATACGGCCATTACTATAGAAAATAGTGAACTTGCCGGCACCTATGCACTGATCGTGGACGATAACAGGACCAATCGGAATATTCTCAAATACTACCTTTCGGCTTGGGGCGTCGACCACGCTGAATCCGAAAGAGGCGAGCATACCATTCAGAAGATTCGCGACGCTGTTGTTGACGGACGCCCATTCGATATTGTTTATCTGGATATGAATATGCCGGACATAGATGGTGTTACACTGTCTAAAGCAATCGAGGCTGATAGCCAGATACGCTCAGTACGTCGCATCATGCTAACATCCTCTGGATATATGTCTGAGCAAAAGTGTCGCGATGCTTTTCTATTGGGATCCCTCACGAAACCCTATAGACAGGCTAACTTACTGAAGTTAACCAAGCAAGCAATGGGTCTCTCAAAAGAAGAATGTCCCATTCAGCGGCAGCTACTGGCCAATGACAGCGAAAATACAGAAAATACAGAAAATATATTTGGTCCCAATATTTCACTACTGCTAGTTGAAGATAATATAGTCAATCAGAAAGTCGCCTTGGCCATGTTAAAGAAAATCGGACTTACTGCTACTGTCGCAAACAATGGCAAGCTTGGCGTTGAGGCTTGGGAGAAAAACTACTACGATCTAATCCTGATGGATTGTCAGATGCCGGAAATGAGTGGCTATGAAGCCACTGGATCGATTCGACAAAAAGAGCAAGACACTCACACTCACGCTCACACCGTAATTATCGCCATGACAGCTAACGCCATTGACGGTGATCGAGAGGCATGTCTAGCCTCCGGCATGGACGACTATCTAAGCAAACCTATTAAAATCGATACACTGAAAAGTATGCTGATCAAATGGCTTAAATCTACGAATAAAAAGCAGCACCCTCCGGTAGAGAATATAACCATTGATGAACAGGATTTATTGCTGAACATCACCACTCTTGAACAGCTTCGCATAGTGATGGAAGACGAGTTTGAGACATTGGTCGACAACTATATTGAGGACTCTGCCAATCTGATACAGGACCTAATGGAATCTTCACGCAATATGGATATCAATGTCTTCATTCGGGCAGGTCATACTTTAAAATCCAGTAGTCAAAATATGGGTGCAGACCGCTTAGCTACATTGGCCAAACAACTAGAAGAGCTTGGCCACAAGAAGAATATTACTGAAGCTCGAGCTGTATTAAAACATTTGGACACTGTATTCCAGCTAACCTGTGAAGCACTTAAAAAGACGTTAGACGACTGAATTTATCAGCTTGTTTTGGATGTTTATTGTTTCTTTTTTATAAGCAGCAGATACAAAAAACGCACGGCCTTGATCAACTCGATCGTCAAACGTTCGAATTCAGTAACGTAATAGAGGAACTCCTGGGAATCAAAATCGATTGATTAACAACCCTGCCTCAGCAGCATAGCCGGCCTTCCAAGAGTGGTCTATCCTGTGTCCTGATCTTGACGCCGCTCTCTTTTTCCCGTTGATCTCGGTTTAGAATTGATCATTACTCAACTCAAAGAGGGGGTCAGCGCCAGATATCACGATTTCCGTTAAGCTATGAATGCGTGGCAGCAGACGCTTATAGAAATAACGGGCTGTGGACAACTTGCCGAGATAGAAAGACTCTTCCTCGGTACCTGCCGTCAGTTGATCCTGGGCAGTTTTCGCCATCAACGCAAACATATAGGCATATGCGGTATATCCGAAGACATGAAGGTATTCAACCGACGCAGCACCTATTTCATTCGGATGGTTAGCTGCTTTGTTGATTACCCAAAACGTTACCCTCTCCAGATTTCCCAACGCTTTAGACAGTGGCGTAACAAATTCAGCCATTGTTTTGGTATTGTTGGACTCTACGAAGCCCTTCACCTCACGAGCAAAAGCTGTGAAAAACTTGCCACCATTGGCAACCGTCTTCCGTCCCAAGAGATCCAGTGCCTGGATACCGTTGGTTCCTTCATAGATCTGGGCAATACGAACGTCACGAACCAACTGTTCCTGTCCCGATTCACAGATGTAGCCATGACCTCCGAAAATCTGCTGTCCTTGAATGCAGTTTTCCAAGCCAACATCTGTGAAGAATGCCTTGGCAAGCGGGGTCAGAAGAGCAGACAGCGCATCTGCACTGGCTTTTTCATCTGCATTATCACTGAATTTTGCCAGATCCAGTTGCTTGGCCACATACGTTGAAAACGCCCGACCAGCCTCAGTTGTCGCCTTGATATTGAGCAGCATACGTCGGATATCCGGATGCTCAAGAATCGGATCAGCGGCTTTGTCAGGCTGTGTAGCGCCGGTGGCGGCACGTCCTTGGGTACGCTCCTTTGCATACTCAAGCGCATTCTGATAGCTCATTTCAGAGCAACCCAGCCCCTGAATACCAATGGAGAGACGCTCGTAGTTCATCATGGTGAACATGGCGGTTAAGCCTTTGTTCACTTCACCAATTAGATAACCCAGAGCATGATCAAAGTTCATGACACAGGTGGCCGATGCCCTGATTCCCATCTTATGTTCAATGGAACCACAGCTAACGTCGTTACTCTCGCCAAGGCTGCCATCTTCATTCACCAAGCGCTTGGGCACCAGAAACAGGGAGATACCACGAGGGCCTTTCGGTGCGTTCGGCAACTTGGCCAACACTAGATGAATGATATTTTCAGTAAGATCATGCTCACCAGCGGTAATAAAGATTTTCGTGCCGGTAACGCGGTAACTGCCATCATTCTGCGGCTCTGCTTTTGTGTGGATAAGGCCAAGGTCTGTACCAGAATGCGACTCAGTCAGACACATGGAACCAGACCAAACACCGGCATACATATTTGGCAGATACGTTTCACAGATCTCCTGGGACGCATGGGCATTCAGTGCCATACAGGCACCTGTAGTCAGGGTGGGATACAGCGTGAAAGAGTTGTTGGCGCTGTACATCATCTCTTCAAATTGAGCACTGAGCATTTTCGGCATGCCGAGACCACCATATTTCGGATTGCCGGACAGACCCACCCAGCCCCCTTCAGCATAAGTGGCAAACGCTTTTTTAAACCCTGCTGGTGTCGTAACGTCGCCATTGTCCCAGTGAGCACCTTCTTCATCGCCAGAGCGGTTGAGTGGTGCCAGTTCACGGGCCGTCAGCTTAGCCCCCTCTTCCAGAATGGCGTCTGCCGTTTCTGCATCAACAACGTCTGCCAATCTCGGCATGGAAGCCCAGAGTTCACTTGCTTTGAATACTTCGTTCAACACAAAACGCATGTCACGTAACGGAGCCTTGTATTCCGCCATAGATCAACCTCAACACTTTGGTCGTGTTTTACACCCGCAGTGCAGATGCCTATTATTCTTTCAGTTTATCCTTGTACGATGCGTATCATACTCCCATCCGGGTCTTGTTCAAACGGCCGTTTGAAGCTGTCACAGCAGAGCTTCGACAAACCAGCACCCTGTGGTTGGTCATACTTAGATTGCATCACACTGTGAATCTTTGTGATGTTTGATTAAAAGCCCCTGACAACAAAAGCCCCTGCTCGCAGGAGCCCTCTTATGAGCTAATGATTCAGATCAACGAATCAAACTTCACCGAAGTTGATTTCATCCATCGCCATCAGGTTATCAGCGCCAGACTCAACACAGGCCTTGTGTGTCATCGTCCGTGGTAGGATGCGCTGAAAGTAGAACCGTGCAGTTTGTATCTTGGCTTGATAGAAGCCTGCCTCACTCGTGCCTTCTGCCAGCGTCTCTGTCGCGACCCGCGCCATATCGGCCCAGAAGTAGGCCAAACAGACATAACCTGAATACATCAAGAAATCCACCGCTGCAGCGCCGACTTCATCCCGATTTTGCATAGCTGCCATGCCCACTTTCATGGTCAAATTGCCCCACTCTTTGTTCAGATCAGTCAACGGTTCGATGAACTCTTCTAGGTCATCATTATCTGCGTTTGCCTGGCAGAATTTATGCACGACCTTGGTGAAACTCTTCAGTGATTCACCCTGAGTCATCAGGATCTTGCGCCCCAGTAAATCCAGCGCCTGAATACCGGTAGTGCCTTCATAGAGCAAGGCAATACGGCAGTCACGTACATTTTGTTCCATGCCCCATTCACTGATAAACCCGTGACCGCCGTAGCACTGGACACCCAGGTTCGCTGCCTCAAAACCGGTTTCAGTGATGAACGCTTTGATAATCGGTGTTAGGAAGCCCAACATCTGGTCTGACGCTTTTTGGATCTCCTCATCATCACTCCGTTTCTGCAGATCAGCCAAACGCGCCGTGTAATACAGCATGGCGCGATTACCTTCGGTAAAAGCCTTAATGGTCAGAAGCATACGGCGAACATCAGGATGAACAATGATCGGATCAGCCGGGCCATCTGGATTCTTTGGGCCAGTGAGAGCGCGCATCTGTAGACGTTCACGGGCATAACGCAAAGCACCTTGATAAGCAATCTCAGCATGCGCCAAGCCTTGCAGGCCGGTTCCAAGACGTGCGGTATTCATAAAAGTGAACATGCAGTTCAGGCCTTTATTCGGCAGACCAATCAGAAAGCCCGTAGCACTGTCAAAATTCATCACGCAGGTAGAGTTACCATGGATACCCATCTTGTGCTCGATAGACCCACAACTGACGGCATTATGCTCACCCACGCTACCATCACTCTTTGGCAAGAATTTTGGCACGATAAACAGAGATATACCCTTGGTGCCTTCGGGGGCATCAGGCAGGCGAGCCAGAACGATATGGATAATGTTATCCGCCATATCGTGCTCACCGGCAGAAATAAAAATCTTGGTGCCAGAAATACGGTAGGAGTCATCCTCATTAGGCTCTGCCTTGGTTCTCAGCATCCCCAGATCAGTACCGCAATGAGACTCGGTCAGACACATGGTGCCGGTCCATTCGCCAGAGACCAGTTTCACAAGATACGTTTCCTGCTGCTCTGGCGTACCGTGTTCGCTCAGAGTATTCATGGCTCCGTGGCTCAGGCCGGGATACATACCCCAAGACCAATTGGCTTCACCCACCATCTCATTAATGACCAGATTCAGTGATTCCGGTAGACCCTGACCACCATGATCTGGACTATGAGCCAGTGACGGCCAACCACCTTCTACAAACTGTTGATAGGCTTCCTTGAAACCCGAAGGCGTTTTAACATTATTTTCAGACCAGACACACCCTTCACGGTCCCCCGACTGATTCAGTGGCGACAGCACTTGTTCACAGAATTTCGCACCTTCATCCAGAATGGCGTTGACCATATCCGGCGTAGCGTCTTCCGTATCAGGTAGGGTGGCATAGTGCTCTGGATAGTTTAGTAATTCGTCGCGAACAAAGCGGATATCGCGAAGGGGGGCTTTATAGTCAGGCATAGCGTCGACCTCGGGCTATCTCTCGTTATAATCATTTCCGACCACCGAAGCGGTCATTATCTGAAGACTGTTCTGTATTGGCGTGCGTATTGAAACAACTGTTTGAAAATTACGTATGACTTTAGTCTGCGACAAGGGCATTCCGCAAGAGAGTAAGTGTTTTCACTTAGATTGCGTGGCTGAATGGCTTGAGATGAAAATACGCTTGAATCAACGGTAATCACCACTGGTCGCTAGAATCCCAAGGGAAATAAACGGTAAAAATCAAAGAGGGAGGTTCAAATAGTTTGCTGCTTCCGTTGCTGTGGCAGAGGGTAAGAACGGCACTTCTCCCAAGCATGGAGCTTCTATTTTCTCTTCAAGGGTCAAAATGTTTTCAGCCAGCCGAGGCATCTCCGGTGTAACAGAGTTCGCTACCCAGCCAGCAATCGTCAGACCATCCCTGCGAATAGCTTCCGCCGTCAAGAGTGAATGGTTCAGACAACCCAATTTCATGCCAACCACCAATATGACTGGCAACTGCAACATCTGAGCAAGATTGGCTAAGGTCTCCCGTGAGTTCAGTGGTACTCGCCAGCCACCAGCGCCTTCCAGCAAAGTAAGTTGGGCACGTTTCATCAGAACACCTCGACAGATACCAGACAAACAGTCTGCCGTCACTATACGACCACTGTCTTGTGCAGCAATATGCGGAGCAATGGGAGGCAGAAAAGCGATCGGATTAATCTGTTCATAAAGCATATCAATGGTCATAGCCTGCTGTAATGCAAGGGCATCCGCATTCCTCAAGCCTTCCGGGGTATCTTCGCAACCGACAGAGACCGGTTTGATAGCGGCAGTCGTCAAACCTTGACGTTGAGCTTTTTTCAGTAGGCCACATGTGACTAGCGTCTTGCCGACATCCGTGTCTGTTCCAGTGACAAAATACGCTTTAGGCATACCGGTTCCTGTTCAGTTAATTCGATTTTCGCAACGCCCCATAAACCACTTGATAAGTCAGTGGCAGCCCATTCGGACTACGCAGATTTTCATAAGCATCACGAAACGCCAATAAACGACTACGGGTCATTAATCCGAGACTGGCACTTTTCGTTACTGTATTCACACCCAGTGCCCGTAACTCTTTCAGCAAAAAGCTGACGTCGGGGTAGTACAACACTTTCGTCTGTTGTTTGAAGAGGTCTGACTCAAAGCCACTGGCTGCCACCTGCTGTAATTGGGTCTCAAACGTATCGTACTGGTTAACATGGTTGTAGCAATCGACTTGACGCCAGGCTTGAGAAATTTCCATCAAACTACCTGCGACTAACGTCGAAAAAACAAAATGTCCACCAGGTACTAGAACTCTCTTAACTTCCCTTAATGCCGATGACAGCGACTCACACCACTGAATGGCGAGACTGGAAAACACCAGATCAAAGCAGCTATTTGCAAATGGCAGAGCGTCAATATCGCCGGAACACCAAGAAAAGGGATTATACGGCAATTGACGTTCAGCATATTGAAGCATGCCCATCGCCATATCCATGCCCACCACTTGAGCACCGGGATAACGAGGTTTCAGTTCCGCCGTTTGACTACCCGTGCCTGATCCCAGATCAAGGATGCGAGTCATTTCAATGTCAGATGGCAGATTCAGCATCACCCGTTGCGCCACCACCCGTTGTAACGTTGCAGCGCTGTCATACGTTTTGGCAGCCCGACTAAAATGCTCTGCTATACGTTGTCGGTCGTGCGGATACAGACCGTTTTCTCTATATTGGATCATGGCGCTCCTGCACCAGTTCATCAATATAACGAACAACAGTGTCTGGATTATCCATCCAGAAAGTATGTCCTCCCTCGACAGTTTTTATGGTCTGCTCAGGGTAATGCTGATACAAAGTATTAAAGAGCGTTGCTGGAATTAGTGCGTCATTGTCAGCCGTTAGATGTGTTATTGGACAGATGATATCAGCAAGCTGTGAACGAGTATCCGAGCTTCCCAATAACGCAAGTAATCGTGACAGTTGCTCGAAATCAGGAGAGCTATCGGCAATCATCTTTCTAATGAATCTCACGGTTTTCCGTGGCTGTGCGCCTCCCTGACTACACAGCATGGCAAAGTGTTTTAGTGTCTGAGAACCCGAGTGATTGATCCCCTCCAGAAATCCGGAAAAAATATCGAGAGGCATCGCATCAGGCCAGTCATTACCTTGTACAAAGCAGGGGTTGGAAGCCATTGTCAGTACACCATGAACTTGTTGGGGATAGATCGCCGCATAACGTGTTGCTAGATGCCCCCCCAATGACCAGCCCACCAGCGTCACCATTTCATCCATCAGTAAGGCTGACAGGGCATCAACCAGCGCCGACCATTCAACCGTATCGACGGTCAATCCATCGCCGGTTAGCGCATCGCTCTTAAATCCCGGCAATGAAACAGCGCGGACAATATAACGTCTGGATAGTTTGTCGACCAATGGCTGCATAACAGCGGCAGGCATGCCCCAGCCAGATATCAGGACCACTCGATACTTTATAACGCCACCCTAGGAATCTTGCGTGTCACTTGCTCCAGCGCCACCAGCAATCGGTCTACCTGCTCAAGCGTATGCGCAGCACTCAAGGTGACCCGCAATCGAGCGCTTCCACGAGGTACCGAAGGTGGGCGGATAGCCGTCACTAGAATGCCGGCTTCCGACAACGCATGACTCATCGCCAGGGCGCAGTCAGCAGAACCAACCATAATCGGCTGTATGGCTGTGAACGACGAAGTTAAGGGAATATCTGATGCGCCACACCCCGCCCTGAACCGGTTAATCAGTTTCGTTAAATGTGTGCGACGCCAACTCTCTTCCTGAACCAGTCTCAGACTAGTGCGGGTTGCTTCCGCAATAGCAGGAGGCATCGCTGTCGTATAGATATAAGTACGAGCAAACTGAATCAGTGTTTCTATGAGTGATTCACTGCCAGCAACGAAAGCTCCGGCTGTACCAAAAGCCTTACTCAGCGTTCCCATCAAGATCGGTAGATTATCCTGTGAAAGATCACAATAATCTGCACAACCACGACCACCATGACCGATACAGCCAAAACCATGTGCGTCGTCTACCATCAGCCAGGCATCATGTTGCTTGGCCAGTGCGGCCAACGCTTGTAGCGGAGCAACATTACCATCCATGCTGAACACACCGTCAGTCACAATCAGCTTGCGTTTCGCTGAACTGCGAGCCAGACGAAGTGACAGGTTATCGCAATCAACATGGCTATAACGCTGGCAACGAGCGCCGGAGAGGCGCCCAGCATCAAGCAGTGACGCATGGTTCAATCGATCCTGAAAGACCGCATCGCCACTGCCCATCAAGGCGCTCACAACACCGAGGTTTGCCATGTAGCCTGTCGAAAAAAGCAGTGCTCTTGAGCGTCCTGTAAATTCAGCCAACTCTTCTTCCAGCTGATGATGAGCACGGCTGTGTCCAACAATCAGGTGTGACGCTCCGCCACCCACACCGTAGACGTCAGCAGCCTTTTTGAAGGTGTTGATCACTTTCGGATGGTGAGCCATACCAAGGTAATCATTACTGCAAAAGGCCAGATACTGTCTGCCATTCACGACGAGTTCAGGATTTTGCGGACCGTCCACCAACTGCCGTTGTCGATACAGCGACTGCTCTTGTCGTTGAGCTAAAGCGGTGTCAAGCGCAAAGGCACTCATTGCCTCAAGCCTGTACGGCATTGTAGAAAAAATCGCTATCCTGTTTTGCCTGAATCTGCCCCTGCAGCGCGGTTTTCTGCTCAACGTCAGAATGGCACTCGTCCCGCTCTTCCGGTTTGATACCCAGCCGTTTGAATAGTTGTTTATCTTTCTGGGATTCCGGATTCGGCGTAGTCAGCAGTTTTTCGCCATAAAAAATGGAGTTAGCACCGGCTAGAAAGGTTAGCGCTTGCATCTCTTCACTCATGTTCTCTCGTCCGGCAGAGAGGCGAACATGAGATCTCGGCATCATGATTCGAGCCACCGCGATGCAACGGATAAAGTCAAACGAATCAAGATCGTCCACATGCTCCAGTGGTGTACCTTCCACCTTGACCAGCATATTAATAGGCACACTTTCCGGATGCACAGGCAGGTTGGCCAGCTGAATCAGCAAATTGGCGCGATCGTGAATAGTTTCACCCATACCAACAATGCCACCACTGCAAATCTTCATACCTGTATCACGAACATACGACAGTGTTTTTAGACGATCAGAATACGTGCGAGTGGTAATAATACTGCCGTAAAACTCCGGCGAAGTATCCAGATTATGGTTGTAATAATCCAGGCCCGCCTTAGATAACGCTTCAGTCTGCTCCTGATTTAGCATTCCCAGTGTCATACAGGTTTCCAAGCCTAGCTGTTTGACACCTTCCACCATTTTCAAAATATAAGGGAAATCTTTTGCTGGTGGATTTTTCCAAGCTGCACCCATACAGAAACGGGTAGCGCCAGCCTTCTGCGCCAGTTCCGCTTCTTCCAGTACTTTCTGGACCTGCATCAGTTTTTCTTTGTCCAGTCCGGTGTGATAGTGACCGCTTTGGGGACAATATTTGCAGTCTTCTGGGCAGGCACCTGTCTTGATGGATAACAAGGTGCTAACTTGAACCCGATTCGGATCAAAGAACTGCCGATGAACCTGCTGAGCCTGAAACATCAGGTCACTGAAGGAGAGGGAGAAGAGTTGTTCGACCTCGTCGATGTTCCAGTCGTTACGAATTAGGCTCTTGGTATTATGCATCATGGCCTTCGGTTGCCTTCGCCGTCTGCTTCGGGTGCCGTTCCAGTACTGCGTTCCGAAACCGGCGATAGAGCATACATTGCATGAGTCTATGCGCAACTGTCAACCAGATTCCAGCGGGAAAGTTTACAACAGGCTATTTATTGACCATATTGGTTGTCATATTTCCTGCCGTGTCTCTGCATCTATACTCCATTGAGTCCCTAGTCAGGGACGATATACGATCCATCTCACCTGCAATAAATAACATGATTCATTTTCTGAGAAACAAACTGCAATCATTGATTACATTGTCTTGCCTGTTATGCAGAGAAGCCTGCCAGTGGCCAGACAGGCTCTGTCAGGGATGCATGGATGATCTGCCTCGTATTCAGCATACCTGTACACTTTGCAGTGAACCCTTACCTCGCTCTGATGACGGCTATCTGTGCGGTGTCTGCCAGAAAAGAGGGCGATCATTTAACAGTTGTACCGCAGCGTTACTCTACCTACCGCCAGTATCCAACATGCTGCAGCGACTAAAATATAACGATAATCTCGCCTTCAGCCTTCCATTGACGCGCTTGCTGGCTGATACCCTTCAGATGCGTTATCGCTTTGAACCATTACCGGAAGTGATCCTACCAGTTCCACTGCATCGTAGCCGATTGCTGAAGCGTGGCTATAATCAATCAACGGTTTTAGCTCGCCATATCAGCCAGTATATGAAGATTCCCGTTCATCACCGCTTACTGACAAGAGAGCAAGCGACTTTACCCCAGCTGACATTAACACCTGATCAGCGTCGCAAGAATGTCAGGAATACCTTCTCCTGTGCAGTCAACGGTTATCGCCATGTCGCCTTAATGGATGACATTGTAACCACTGGGGCTACGGTTGAAGAGTTAAGTCGCCTGCTGAAACAGCACGGTGCCAAAACGGTCGATGTCTGGTGCATTGCCAGAACGCCAACGTGACAGTAAAAAGTACTCTAAATACAGCGAATAAAACGAATAAAACGTGCCAGAAGACAGATCCAGGTTTAGACTTAGACGCACTTTTTTTAACCCTAGGATTCAGAGATGAGTAATGCTATGCAGAACCATCCATACGACTCACTCACTCCGGATACGGTGCTGGATGCGGTCGAGTCTGCAGGCATGCAAACCGATGCACGAATGCTGGCGTTGAACAGTTATGAAAATCGAGTCTATCAGGTGGGTCTGGAAGAGGATGTTCCGGTGATCGCCAAGTTTTACCGACCAGATCGCTGGACGCGCCAGCAGATTCAGGAAGAGCACGATTTCACCCTTGAACTGGCCGACAATGAATTACCGGTCGTCGCCCCACTCAGGCAGGACAATGGCCAAACCCTGCATGAATACCAAGGCTTTCTGTTTTCACTGTCACCGCGCCGTGGCGGACACGCTCCTGAACTGGATAATCCCGAGCATTTATTCCAGCTCGGTCGCCTGATGGGACGCATTCACAAGATGGGCGAAGTCCAACGTTTCACGCACCGACCGAGCATCACCCTGCAACGTTTTGTTAAAGACGGCATTGCCTACTTGCTGGATAACCAATTTATTCCCGAGCCTCTACTGCCGGCTTACACCACACTGACCGCTGACCTTGTTAAAAAACTTGAACAGATTCAGAGCCTGTACGACTATCATCCCATCCGCCTACACGGTGACGCCCATTGCGGCAATATTCTCTGGCGCGATGAATATTTTCACTTTGTGGATTTTGATGACTGTGTTAACGGCCCGGCCATTCAGGATCTCTGGATGTTTTTATCCGGCGATCGCAACCATCAGATCAGCCAGCTATCCGAATTGATGAATGGCTATGGTGAATTCAACGATTTCAATCCTGTCGAACTGAACCTGATCGAGTACTTCCGTACCCTTCGCATTATCCATTACAGTGCTTGGCTCGCTCGCCGTTGGGATGACCCCGCCTTCCCCATGGCTTTTCCGTGGTTTAATACCGAACGTTATTGGGCTGATCATATACTGGAATTGAGAGAGCAACTCGCCTCACTGAATGAACCCGTACTGACGCTGATGTAGAGCTAATGATCTATCTGTATCGTAACATGCTGATTGCTGATTGCTGATTGCT
>JAGLCE010000006.1 GCA_023146365.1 Endozoicomonadaceae bacterium | reverse complement strand
GGCCTGTCACGCCGGAGGTCGCGGGTTCGAGTCCCGTCCGGTCCGCCATTTATTAGCTGTTTTGTTAAAGTGACACAGTACGAGAATGTTGGGTGATTAGCTCAGCTGGGAGAGCATCTGCCTTACAAGCAGAGGGTCGGCGGTTCGATCCCGTCATCACCCACCAAGTAAAAATATAGGGGGCTCTACAAGCTGTTGCTCAGCCCAAACAGTAAACTAACCACTCAACGAGCGGTTGACTCACTCTATCTATGATAGTATAAGTTTGCATAATGACTCAATAGTAGCGATATTTTTTCATTTCATGCTGTTGAATCCAGATAAAAACGACCAACGACGTGTATTACCAGCAAGATTCATCATCGCAACTTTCATTGATGCTCGCTCCTAGCCAACAGTCCTCATCAAACGTCGAGTTTGTTGTGCGAATAGATACCCAAATCGACTCGATATTTTGAGCGTTTCCGATTAGCTTCTTGTTCTCGATCGTTGAACGGACTGCAGATTTTTAAGGGTTTTAGAGATTGCCTTATAGCGATCATAAGAGGCGACAACGATAGTTGACACAAAGGGTTCAGTCAGTGAAATTACATACACGGTCATCGACATATGGCATGCCATTATGTGGATCAGCAGTTTGTCAAAATGCGTGTGGTGAGAGGCGTTTTAAACGTTGGTGAAAAACGGTGTTAGGGTGTTAGAATTGTTCTAGGTTTGTCTCCTTGTTAGACAAAGCTGTTTCAACAACTGTTATTTTACTCGGTAGAACGGAACATCGCATGGGGCGTAGGCACCTTCAGACACCGTCTGTTTTTAAGCCGGACAGTAGTGATGCGGGATCATATTATACCATGCGAAACCATCTACTCTGCTTACCGGAAATACGATGAATATTACAGTCAACAATAAGCCCTATCACAGTGAGAACACGCTAAGCCTGAGTCAGCTCCTGATTAATCTGGCGATTGATGACAAAGGCACTGCCGTTGCGCTGAATAAAGACATTATTAGCCGCAATCAGTGGGATTGTCAGACGCTATCAGACGGTGACAAAATCATTGTCATCAAGGCGACAGCGGGTGGCTGATAGCAGCCCGTCTCTCTCCAGACGTTTTGTTATTTTACTCAGATTTAAGTAGACCCTTTATGCTGACTATTGCGGATCACATCTTCACATCTCGCCTGTTGCTGGGTACCGGTAAATTCAACGATCAAACGACGATGGTCAATGCTGTCAAAGCCTCTGGTGCTGAGCTGGTGACCATGGCCATGAAACGGGTTGATCTACAACAGAAAAACGACGATATCCTTGCACCGCTACAACAGGCATGCGCTATCAGACTATTACCTAACACGTCCGGTGCGCAGACTGCCGAGGAAGCCGTATTTTCTGCCAAACTAGCTCGGGAAGCATTACGGACGACCCTGCTAAAACTGGAGATTCATCCCGACCCCCGCTACCTGATGCCTGACCCCGTAGAGACGCTGAAAGCTGCCGAAGAGCTGGTCAAACTGGGCTTTATCGTATTCCCTTATATCCATGCTGACCCAGTGATCTGTAAACGTCTGGAAGATGTCGGTTGTGCGAGTGTGATGCCGCTGGCTGCTCCCATTGGCAGCAATCTGGGCATTCGAACACGGGACTTCCTAGAGATCATCATTGAGCAAAGTAATGTGCCGGTCATTGTGGATGCCGGTATTGGCAGCCCTTCAGATGCCGCACTGGCCATGGAAATGGGTGCCGATGCCGTGCTGGTCAACAGTGCCATTGCGGTAGCCGGAGACCCTGTTATTATGGCGGACGCTTTTCGAAAGGCGGTGGAAGCTGGCCGTCAGGCTTTTGAAAGCGGTCTGGGTGGTCGTCACCTGGGAGCTGCCGCCACCAGCCCCTTGACTGGGTTTCTCGATCTATGAGTTTCACCGACGTCTTCCATCGGCTCGACTGGGGTGATCTGAATCTGCAGATTCATGAAAAAAAATCTGCCGACGTTCAAAGGGCGCTTCGAGCCAGAAAGCGCAACCTTCAGGATTTCATGGCGCTGATCTCCCCGGCCGCTGAGCCTTTTTTGGAGTCGATGGCTCAGGAAAGCTTCCGACTGACACGCCAGCGTTTCGGCAAGACCATACAGCTTTATATACCGTTATACCTGTCCAATCAATGCCATAATATTTGCACCTACTGTGGATTCAGCCTGGATAATCATATCCGTCGGATCACGCTGTCTCAGGAGCAGATACATCGTGAAGCGCAGGCGATCCGAATGATGGGGTTTGAACATGTTTTGCTGCTGACCGGTGAAGCGCCAGGCTCCGTAGGCATGCCCTATTTCCGTAAAGCTCTGCCGTTGCTGAAGGGGTACTTTGCTCATATTAGCATGGAGGTTCAGCCGCTGGATCAGCTCGATTACGAGGAGCTGATCAATCTGGGTATGGATGCGGTCATGATTTATCAGGAAACCTATCACCAAAGTGCCTATGCCCATTATCACCTTAGAGGTAACAAACAGGACTTTTTTTACCGATTGGAAACGGCTGATCGGTTGGGTCGAGCGGGTGTAAAAAAGATTGGCTTAGGCTCGCTGATAGGCTTGGAAAACTGGCGTACTGATCTCTTTTATACGGCAGCACATTTGGATTATCTGCAGCGTAACTATTGGAAAACTCGTTATTCTATCTCTTTTCCGCGACTGAGGCCCTGCGAAGGCGAACAGCAACCACGCTCTCTCATGAACGACCAGCAACTGGTACAATTGATCTGTGCTTGGCGTCTGTTTGCGCCGGAAGTGGAGTTATCGTTATCGACTCGGGAATCTCCGAGTTTCAGGAACCATGTAGTCAATCTTGGGATTACCAGCATGAGTGCGGCATCATCGACTCAGCCTGGCGGCTATGCAGATTCTAAACAACAAGCGCTTGAACAGTTTGCCATTGATGACAACCGTTCAGCTGCCAAGGTCGCTGCTATGATCAAAGATAATAACTTGGAGGTCGTCTGGAAAGATCATGAATTGAGGGCTCATCTTGCTTAAGGAAGCTCTGATCAAGTCGGTTTTTTGAAGCTGTTAAAACCCTATTTCTTTTTTAGAAAAAGAGTAGAGCGACATCCCTTATAGATCAATGAATTAGGCAGAGAGCGGGAATTGCTGATATCTTGCTTTTAAAACATCAAACAGCGCATCAGAATGCGTTTATTTGATGTTACGGCGTTACAATAATGTGCAAAATTTTTCAGAATCAAATTGTTTGAAAAGATGGTTTGTCAGGACAGATTACTTACTACTTAGCGGTACTACGTTTCACTGCCTGCTCGTCGGCATAAGGGCGAAAAGCAATGCCGAAGAGAGTGGCAGTCAGCAACTGTAGTTATAAGGATAGTGTTTGTAGGTAACAGAAGCATAACTGGGTAGCTGCATGAGCAAAGAAGAAGCGATCAAAGCGCCGAGCAAGCTGGATACCGCACTGGATGCCTTTCGAGCGATCAAGGATGTCGCCAGCTTGGTCAAAAATCGTGGGCTCCTGAAACGTGCACCCAAAGGCGATGGCCATACGGTGATGGTTCTACCCGGCTTTATGACCAGTGATCCTGCGACAACATTTTTGCGAAAACAACTCCGAAAATTTGGCTACAACGCTCAACCTTGGAAACTCGGCGTCAATCTGGGGCCGACCAGCAACCGTGACATTGATACATTATTGTATGAGCGAGTCAAAGAGCTTTATCTTACCTCTGGCCATCGCATCAGCCTCGTTGGCTGGAGTCTTGGGGGGGTATTAGCACGAGAAGTCGCCCGTAGAAGTCCGGAGATGATTCGTCAGGTCATTACCTTGGCCAGCCCAGTCGGTGGCTCAATGGAAGCGACTAGCCTCTGGGATATTTACATCAAATTATTCGGTCGGAACATCAATAAGGAAGCGCTGGAAGAACGGATGGAAAAAGTCCGTCATCCGGTACTGGGTGTCGCCTTTACGTCGATCTATACTAAACAGGATGGCGTTATCGCTTGGCAGATTGCCCAGGTGGACGAAACTGACCTTTCCCAAAATATTGCCGTCGGCGCCAGCCATCTCGGCATCATCTTCAACCCCCAAGCGCTCTATGCCATAGCCGATCGTCTTTCCATGCCAGACAACCAATGGAAACGTATGGATGAAGAGATACTCAGCCTGCTGATCTAAAACGTATAGGTTCTGTATAAATACTGGCAATACCGGTAACAGTTATTTATCATCCTGTCATGTTTGGCGACAACCAACATCCTATAGTGGGACGTTGCTTATTGACATTCCGTCAAGACGCCATCACCTTAGTCGAGGTCGTCAGCACCTGCGGGATGAGCGGTCATCTTCCGGTAAAAAGGTGCTTCATACCGAGAAGGACGGGGCGCCATGCATCAGGTCTCACCACAAGACAACCTTTTCCTGCACATGGAAAGCAGCAGTACCCCTATGCACGTGGGTCTGCTCTGCATCTACGACCAGAGCACCACAAAAACCGGTCAGGTACGATTCAAGGAAGTCATTCAGACGTTCAATGCTCGTCTACACAAGATGGAACCACTGCGCCTACGTACTGTAAAAGTGCCCTTTAATCTGGATTATCCCTATTGGATTGAAGATCCAGACTTCGATATAGAGTATCACCTTCGTCATATCGCTCTACCCAAGCCCGGTGACTGGCGCCAGCTCTGCATACAAGTGTCCAGACTCCATGCTCGGCCATTAGATGTCAATCGCCCGCTCTGGGAAGCAACCATCATCGAAGGGTTGGACAATATCGAAGGGCTGCCAAACAACTGCTTTGCTATCTTGATCAAAGTGCATCGGGCCATATTCGATCGAGATGTTGGGGGTCAGTTGCTGGCAGCACTGCACGATCTTGACAGCGACACCGTAACATCGCCACCAGAGCACCCCCTTACGACTGAACGGATTCCCACCCATTTTGAACTGTTAAGCCGAGCGGCGGTGAATCGTGTCCGTATACTGGGTCGTTACGCTCACGTTGCTCAACGTTATGCGCTACCGGCCGCTAAATGGCTGATTAAGAGCTGCTTGACTCAGCAATCCTCTCTTCGTTATGCGCCGCGAACGCGGTTTAATAACTGTGTATCCTTTCATCGTTCCTTTGACGGGATTCACTTCTCGCTTGAAGAGATTAAGGCGATCCGTGATGCCCGTCGGAAAACCTGCTTCAATGATGTCATTATCGCCATCATCGCGGGTGCTCTGAGAACGTATCTCCGCTCCAAGAATGAACTGCCGGATGAATCTCTGCGTGCGATATTTCCGTTACCGGATCGTCCTGCAAAAAACAGCGAAAAACGGGTGCATCACTTTTCCTATGTGTTCCCTCGATTATTTACAGAAATTGCCGACCCCTTGGAGCGACTGAGAAAGATTGCCGCCCATGATAGTCTGGCTAGAAAACGATCTGCCTGGTTGAACTGGCAGGTCGCTGATGATGTCGCCAAACTGTTTCCCAGTACATTGGCTGATCTATCGTTGCGCGCAGCGGTCACTTATCAAACGACACGACATGCACGGCCGCTGTTCAATACGTTTATCAGCAGTATCGCAGGGCCACATATCCCGTTGTACCATTCCGGTGCCCGAATGGTGGCTAGTTACGGGCTGGACATGATCTACGATACGGTTGGCCTTGCCCACACCGCTTTCAGTTACAACGGGTCTATCACGATCTCTGTCACTGCATGCCGTAACATGATGCCTGATCCAGCGTTTTACATGGAGTGTTTGCAAAGGTCCTTTAACCAATTGCAGCAAAGCGTAGTGATGGCAGCACAGCGTAAAAAAGAGATTTAGCAGAAGGAAAAAGTAATCCATACTTAGTGGTTAAAACAATAAAGAGGCCTTCTTGGCTCAGTAAAGGGGAGTATTGATAGACTCTATTTAGAACAGAAAGATGTACGGAAATCAGCGTGGTACGATCAGGCCATGCTAGGCAATTAGTGTGACGATGATCGATGTCTAACCAGCAAACATTGATAGAGGCCTGTTATACTGGGTGCTTAAATTCAGCGGAACTTAATGTATTGTCTAATGTCTAATATCTAAAGTAAGTATGATTAATAATATTGGATATTTATATGATAAGAGCATCTGTAGTAGAGGCCGCTTCCTATAGTTTGGCTGTAAACAGCGAAAGAAATAAGATTTCAAGAACTATTCTAGCTATGGGCGCTGCTGTTACCAGTCTACTTTACCGATACCAAATTAATAAAGAAGAGGTAATAAAGCTTATCGTAAGCGATCCTGATAAATACAATAATTGTCGGTTTGCCATATCACTAAAAAAACGGATGATCATTAAATCTGAATGCTTAAGAGCTCAGTTAGGCAAAAAAGTTGAAGAAAAAGTTGAAGTAGTGGAGGAGGACGAGGAAAAGTTATCAGATAACCTTAGAAAATATGAAAACCATTTCAAGATTGCAATAGAAACGTGTAAAGTATTCGGGAGATCTACCGTTATTAATAAAATGAGGAATCCTACTAATCCTTCTGAAGGAAAGCCAGAAGTCAATACCGACTTCTACGAATTAAGCGACTCTGTTGTACTCTGTGAGCTACCAAAGTACGTATCAAAAAAACATTTATCAACGACTCGTTTTGATAAATTCGATGCCGTCATCGTGCTAATCGATCAGGGTGCAGTAGACGAAAGTACTAGAGAGTTGGCAAATATGGCTAGAAATTCTAGCAAGCCTTGTGTCATCGTGGACAACCAGTTTTTCAATTTCGACTCGGTCACTGAACTCATACTTCACTTTGTTCCTAGATTGACCGGCATAAGTGACACACGCTTACCCGATAAAAATTCAATCGAATTAAAATAATTTAAGGCTTTTCGCGAGCCTAGATGTGAGACAAGTCAGGCGATCACAGCAAAAGCGAACGGGCTTGAACCCTGCCAAATTGGCCAAACTACCCTACGCCGAAACGGTTGAGGCTTTACTGTCTTGGAATATTAAAAAAGTTAAGTGACTTTTAAAAAAGGACAAGTACGTCGAGAAATGGGCGCTTACTTTAAAAAAGTCTCATATCTATCATCTATCTGAACTCAGACAGGAAACTGTAAAGTGGGCAATTATTGCGAAATAAGTTAATGAATCTTATTTAATAGTAATAAGCCGAGCTAATGGTTGTTGTTGATTATTATGTTAACGATACTGGGCGTATTGAATCTGAAGACGCTATAGTCGCTGAATCATTTAAATAGGGAGGTTTGTTACACTTTTTTCTTGAATTCAGTGAATTAATTCATCATTTAATTGTCTAGATTAGTATGTCTATTAAAATTGACTTAATTGTCATAGTTATAACTTTTTAAAAGGGTTTTATTATGTATGTGTATAAATGTCAAGAGTATACATCTCCAATATATGCAGGGCCAATAGAGGCGGCCAGCTATGATTTTGCTTTAAACAGCAAAAGAAGTTGTGGCGTAAAATGTATGCTAGCTATTGGCGCTTTTGTTACAGGTTTTTTTTGCGGATACAAGATTGCGAGGACAGATATAGAAAATCTTGTCGGAAGCAACCCTAATAAATACGCTCGAAGTTACTTCGTCCGTTCGCTAGAAAAACGGGGAATCAAATTATTCATGACTGAGGTCGATAAAAAAGCCTTAAAAGATGCAGAGAAAGCTAGAGAAATAGTTAAAGAAACTATAAAAATAGCTGAAGACGGGGCTAGTGAAAACTTATCTGCCAATCTTGAAAAATATAAAGACCATTTCAAAGTTGTAGTCGATGGGGATGATTCTTCTGGAAAATCTAGCTTTATTAATGCAATAATGAAGAAAACAAGTGGTGATATCGGTGCAGCATGTAGTTATGGTTGTAGTCCAAGGCCAAAAGGAGTCACCGAGTTCTACGAACTGAACAAGTCTGTTGTGCTATGTAAATTACCAATTGGCATATCAAAAGAATGTTTTACAGACACTCGTTTTGATAAATTTGATGCTGTCGTCATTCTAGGCGATGATCACGATTGGACAACCAATGAGAGAAATAATTGTAGTATGGTGTCTACAATGGCTATGGCTGCTCAGAAAGCTAACAAACCTTATCTAATAGTAAAGAGTAAAATGGATGTATCTGTTCTCAATTATAAATTTGATCATAATCTTAATATGGATACAGAAAGTGTAGATTCTATAATCAGTAAAAGATATGAAAATAATCTCAATGTGTTAGAAGAAGAGGGTGTTAAGCCCAGCAACGGCAAACTTTTGTGTATTAGCGTTCAACATGTGGATAAATATGATTTCAAAGAAGTTGAACAATTAATAAAAAACAAGGACTTCAGTCATCAGGAGCCTGTAAATTTAACTGTGTAATCGTCCATTTCTGATACCATCAAGAGGGTAAAAAATAGGCGATGCAAATGAACACTTAAAAAATTAAAGCTCTGGTACTTGGGCTAGTCAAAGACATTAAAACCCTTGGTGATCTAAGCGCGTTTAGTACTCATGCAAAGATGTATGGTGCTTACCTCGAGACTGTAAATTCCGAAAGATTTGAGACTGTAAATAACTCTGTGT
>JAGLCE010000059.1 GCA_023146365.1 Endozoicomonadaceae bacterium | reverse complement strand
CTGAAGCAGGACTGATAATCCGGTTTTCTCGTTCCCACGCAGGAGCGTGGGAACGAGAAAACAAATACAGGAGGCAGCGTTAATGCTTCTTTTAATCAAGCAGACAACAATGGTTCATCTCTTAGTCAAACTAATTTAGCTAAAGAGATTCTCGATAAAATAATCATTAAAAATGGACATGAGGTTCAAGCTACTGCTATCAAAATACAAGATGAGATGATAGGCTCACTTTTAGACATTTTAACCTAAAGCTCAATCCATATCCTGTGTGATAATATTCATACTATCTAAGGTAGCTAGTATCCCCTTTTTTGGGTTATAATCATTTCGTTCTTTTCCAAAATCTAAAGATGAAATCACCGCTCTCCCAATGATCTTTCTACCTTCAACACCATTTTTAATAGTTTTAACGCCCCATATATTATGTAAAACAGAAATCTTCCCGTTATATTCACCTAAATAAAGTAAGATATGGCCTTTTTTATATAACAGTGTTTCAAAAGGAATTCCTTCAGTTAAGATACGTTCTTTTTTTTCTTCGGGTCTTAAATCTTTTAATGAGATGACTTTTCCTATCTTAGCTTGCTGAGATGAGTTTCTTGGCAACCAAATACCAAAAGGGGCATACAAGTCGCGCAACATGGAAGAACAATCTCTTTCCGCGAACAAGCCACCCCAACCATAATGACTTGTGAGCATAAGGTTTGTTATATGTTTTAAATTCTTATCATTAAACAATAATTTCCCTTCTTGGGCCACTGTTTTTGGAATTTTTACGCGCGTATACCTAGCAGTATTGTTTGAATCAGAGGTAATAGCAAGGGCAATATAAAATTCATGTTCTAGCGCGATTAAAGGAAGACGCATGCCTACTCTACTGTTGAAAACGAAGTTTCCTTTCAAGTCTTTAATCGCGTAGTATTCATCAACTATCTCTATATGTCTTTCTTTTTTCCAATGCTTAGCCATATTGTTATTTATAAAAGAAAGACCATTTTTTTCTACCCAGCCTGTTGCGTAAGCAGTAAAAATATAAGCCCATTTCCCATCTGCTGAAAGATGTGAAATAAAAAGTGGTTCATTGGCATGAATACCCGAATTTTGTACATAATCAAAAGGAAAGCCCTCCCCTGCTATATTTGGATTTTTAAATACGGGCTTCTTTGTTGGAAAATTACGTAAGTTTAAATAGCGCAAAGAGATTGCTTTTTTATTTAAACTTCCATAAGCCTCATAATTTCCTTTATCCTTCATAGAAGTAAACCACTCAGCCGATAAGGGTCTAAGGTTTTCGCCAAAACTTTTATCATAGGTGTAACTTGAGTATGGCCATAAGATAAATATCTTATCAACAGGTGGTTTAGCGTATGTCCAAGGTTCAAAGTACTTTTTATCATACTTGTCTTGTACAGATAAGTATTGGGAACGAATATTTAAATTAGACAGATATGGACTTGAAGTTTGTGGAAAGTCATTAAGGTCTTGAAGTTCAGGTTGGTGCGCATCAACCTCAAAAAGGCTAAATTCACTTTTGACCTTGTTATTGGCACAACCGCTAAGGTAAAAAACACTCAAACATATTACCACAAAATTCGATAGTTTCATAGGTGTTCCTTAATCGACGAAACCAAACTTTCCCACAACACGACCTACTACCATAAGCTCGTTTGCATCTAAGGTTTGTCTCTCATACTCTTTATTATCATGCAGGTTTCATTTGCTAGTGCGACACATTGAAAATTGAAGGCCAGTGGGCGAAACTCACGGTCGACTAAAACCCAGTGTGAGATCACTATGTCAAAAACATATACCCGACTGACCGAAGATGAACGATAGCAGATTTATGAAGGTGTGACAGAAAACTATCGCACCGTGAAATAGCTAGGTTAATCAACAAGCAGTACAGTGTCGAAGGAAGTAAAACGTAATACTGAGTTACGAGCTTATCGACCTAAGCAGGCGCAAGAAAAGTCCCAGCAACGGCTGCTGATTGGCATTATGGTGAAGCGAAACAGCTACCGTTGAATAAACATTTGCGACCAGCCAACGCTCTATTCAGACTAGGACTAGATATGCTTCGTAGAGTGTTGAAAAAAAGATGTTCAAAAAATGATCAGATAGACTTCCAAGCTCTGCTTCAAGTTTTGTCCCGTACATAGGTGAGTGAGTTTAGTCTTGATGGCGGTCATGTTACTATACTATCGACTTGCGGTCGTGTTATGTTCTATCATATTCGCCTCTAATTTTTTTCGAAGATTCGCAGATTCGCAATAGTCCATTCTGATAATACTATCATCTGACTTTTTGGCTTGGCGAATTGGCGAACTTTAGTTATGCTTGGTGCCTTTTTATTCAGTGAGGTTTTACGCTGGATGCGCGTCAGCGACTTTCATTTTGATCTGCCAGATGATCTTATCGCTCGTTACCCACTGCCTGAACGAGTCAGTAGTCGCTTGTTGGTAGTGGATGGTAGCGACAACACCCTTAAGCATAAACACTTCATCGATATCATCGACTGCCTGCGAGAGGGCGACCTGTTGGTGTTGAATGATACTCGGGTGATACCAGCACGCCTGTTTGGTAAAAAAGCCTCCGGTGGCAAGATCGAGGTGATGGTGGAGCGGGTGCTGGATAAACACTATGTGCTGACGCAAATTCGTGCGAGTAAATCCCCGAAACTGGGTGATCGGATGATGCTTGAGCAGACGGTGGAGGCGGAAATGGTGGAGCGTCAGGATTCACTGTTCTTGTTGAGGTTTCTCACTGATGAGCCGGTTCTAAGCGTGTTGAATCGAATCGGTCATATGCCGCTGCCCCCGTATATTACCCGTGCCGATGAATTGAGTGATCGGAATCGTTACCAGACGGTATACGGTTGTAAGCTGGGTGCGGTCGCTGCGCCGACCGCTGGACTGCATTTTGATGATGACCTGCTTGAGCGGTTGGCAGAAAAGGGTATTGAGAAAGTCTTTGTGACCCTGCATGTCGGGGCCGGTACCTATCAGCCGGTGCGTGTGGCTTCGATTGAAGACCACCACATGCATTCGGAATATCTGGAAGTATCGGAATCGGTGTGTGAGGCTGTTCGTCGTACCCGTGAACGCGGTGGCCGTGTAGTGGCCGTTGGTACCACGTCGGCTCGTAGTTTGGAAACGGCAAGCCGTGATGGGACACTGAAACCCTTCACTGGCGAGACGAACATTTTTATTTATCCAGGCTATCGTTTCAAAACTATGGATATGCTGGTGACCAATTTTCATCTGCCGGAGTCGACCCTGTTGATGCTGGTGTCGGCTTTTTCTGGTTATGAAAAGATTATGCACGTTTATCGGGAGGCGGTAGCCAAGCGTTACCGTTTCTTCAGTTATGGCGATTCAATGCTGTTGACCCGCAGGGATTAAATTCCCTGCCAAATAGACAGAGTAGGGCGGTACGGCACAGCGTTATAGGCGTTTAGGGAGTCTGCAGAGAGTCAATGCGTAAAGAGTGTTTCATGTCGTTCGAGAAATTGGGACAAGATAATCTTGCTCGTCGTGGTCGGCTGACCTTTCCTCGTGGCAGGGTCGAAACCCCTTGTTTTATGCCGGTGGGAACCTACGGTACCGTTAAGGGGATGTTGCCTCGGGATCTTCATGAGATCGGTGCCGAGATCATTCTGGGCAATACGTTCCACTTGATGCTCCGTCCGGGGGCAGACATTATCCGGCAGCATGGCGACCTGCATGATTTCAGCGGTTGGGATAAGCCGATTCTGACCGACTCCGGCGGCTTTCAGGTATTTAGCTTGGGTGAGTTACGCAAGATCACCGAGGACGGGGTCTCTTTTCGTTCGCCGGTGGATGGTGCCAGTGTGTTTATGAGTCCGGAAATCTCCATGCATGTGCAACGAGAACTTGGCTCTGATATCGTCATGATCTTTGACGAATGCATCTCTGGCGATGCGAGTCAGTGTCAAGTAGCAGATTCCATGGAGCTTTCCTTGCGTTGGGCGACTCGAAGTCGTGAAGCCCATGGTGAGAGTCAGTCTGCTCTGTTCGGCATTATTCAGGGGGGTATGTTTGAATCGCTTCGACAACGCTCTCTCGACGGCCTGCTGAACGTAGGATTTGACGGTTATGCAATTGGCGGCTTAAGTGTCGGTGAAAGCAAAAACGATATGCGTCGTATTCTCCGTTATACGTCGCACCGAATTCCGGAAGAGTACCCCCGTTATCTGATGGGCGTGGGCAAGCCGGAAGATATCGTGGAAGCAGTACGTTATGGTGTGGATATGTTTGACTGCGTCATGCCGACTCGTAATGCACGCAATGGCCACCTGTTCACCGCTGATGGTGTGTTAAGGATCCGCAATGCCATCCACAAGCGTTCCGAAGCGCCGCTGGAGGTCGATTGTGACTGCTACACCTGTTGCAATTTCAGTCGCGCCTATCTCCATCACCTTGATAAGTGCAACGAAATGCTGGGTGCGATGCTCAATACCATTCATAATCTACGCTACTACCAGCGAGTAATGGCCGAATTGCGAATAGCCATTGAGCAAGGTAAATTGGAGCAATTTGTGAGCGGGTTCTACGCTAAACGGGGCATGCCGGTACCAGAACTCTGATACTGGGAAGCTGCCGGTTATCTGAAAGCTTGTTTGAATGGGCGGCATCAGAGCCGTGAATGTTAATATCAAAGCAGTTGTAAACAGGAGTAGCAGGGAAAATGATTCCATTTATTAATCAAGCGTTTGCCGATGAGTCGGTTGGAGGCTCCCAGGTCATGGGTGGTATGTTCCAGTTCATGATGCTGGGTGTGTTTTTCCTGATTTTCTGGTTGCTGATCTGGCGCCCCCAGAACAAGCGCGCCAAAGAGCACAAGAGCTTGATGAATGACCTCTCCAAAGGTGACGAAGTGGCTACGTCTGGTGGTATCCTCGGTCGTATTGTGAGTGTGACTGATGACTATGTTACTCTGCAAGTGACTCATAACATGGAGCTGAGCTTTCAAAAGTCCTCCGTGGTAGCAGCACTGCCCAAGGGTACGATCAAGGCGATCAAATAATAGGAATGGACAGACTTGACCGGTCAGTTGGCCTTGTTGTTCGTGTGAGCGGATCGTCACGGCCGTGGCAGAGCATTTGGGTCGGGTGAACGCCATACCGCAGGCTAACAGGCCAAGTCTTGTCATTAGCAGGAAACAAGAGAGTCATGCTCAATCGTTACCCTTTATGGAAATACCTCGTCATCTTGTTCATGGTGGCGCTGGGTATCATTTACTCATTACCCAATCTGTACCCAGATGATCCGGCGATACAAATTTCCGGCATCAGCGTCTACGAGGCCATTGGTCAGCCGACGCTAGATCAAGTCACCGTCATCCTTGAGAAGGCTGATATTGCCGTTAAGGCTGAAGAGATAGGGAGTGACTCCGTACTGATTCGCCTCCAAAGCGCCGACCAGCAACTGGTAGCGCAGGCGTTGATCAAGGAGCAATTGGGTGATAGCTATGTGGTTGCGCTGAATTTAGCATCGACGACGCCAGCCTGGTTAAAGTCCGTTGGCGCTCATCCTATGAAGCAGGGTCTGGATCTGTCCGGCGGTGTGCACTTTTTGCTGGAAGTTGATACTGGCAAAGCGGTTCATACTCGGATGGAGGTCTACAACACGGAGCTCCGTACCTTGCTACGTAAGGAAAAGCTACGTTACCGTACCTTGCCGAGTGGAGGGTTCGGTATTCGCGAGTTGGGTTTCCAGACGAAAGCTGTTCGTGACACGGCGATCAAAACTATTAGTGGCGAATTTCCTGATCTTACGCTGGATAGCAGTGAGCGAGGAGGCTTGTTTTTAGTGCGTTACCATCTAAGTGAGTTGCAAATCAGGGATATTGCGGACTATGCGGTGCGCCAGAATTTGCTGACTGTCCGTAACAGAGTGAATGAGTTGGGTGTGTCTGAGCCTCTGGTGCAGCGTCAGGGTAGACACAATATTGTGGTAGAACTGCCGGGTGTGCAGGATACTGCGGAAGCCAAGCGTATTCTCGGTAAAGCCGCCAACCTGGAATTTCGTCTTGCAGCAGCTCCGGACGATTCTCTAGCGACGAGCGAAAGTTATCTCTTTCGTGGCGGCGATGATCGTACTGTGCGTTTGGAGCGTGAAGTCATATTGACTGGTGATCAGGTCGCCAATGCTCGCTCAGCCTTTGATTCTCAGAGTGGTGGCCCGCAGGTCACTATTGATCTGGACAGTCGAGGAGGGTCTCTGATCAACCGTGCGACACGTAATAATGTGACGCGCAGTATGGCGGTACTGTTTATTGAGCAGAAGCCTGTGACTCGCTACGAGATGCAAATGGTTGATGGTAAGGAAGAGCGGGTCAAGATCAGTGCCTTTCGTGAAGAAAAAAGTATTATCAGCTTGGCGACCATTCAGAGTGCGCTGGGTAACAGCTTCCGTATCACTGGTCTGAACTCGTCCGCTGAAGCGTCAGAGCTGGCGTTGCTGTTGCGAGCAGGCGCTCTGGCTGCACCCATGCACTTTGTGGAAGAGCGTACTGTCGGTCCTAGCTTGGGTAAGGAAAATATCCAGATGGGTATTAATTCTACGATAGTGGGCTTTGTGCTGGTGTTGGTGTTCATGTTAGTGGTTTACCGTATGTTCGGTCTATTTGCCAATATAGCGCTCTCACTGAATTTGGTACTGCTGATTGCGGCAATGTCGCTGATGGGGGCCACACTGACCATGCCAGGTATCGCGGGGATCGTTTTGACGCTGGGTATGGCTGTTGACGCCAACGTGCTGATTTTCTCGCGTATTCGAGAAGAACTGAGGAATGGTATGAGCGTGCAGAAAGCGATTCATGAGGGGTATGACCGAGCCTTTGTCTCTATTTTTGATGGTAATATTACAACATTGCTGGTGGGTATTATTCTCTATGCAGTGGGTACTGGGCCGGTCAAGGGCTTTGCCGTGACACTCTCTCTGGGTATCGTTACGTCAATGTTTACTGCCATTGTGGGAACCCGTGCGCTGGCGAATTTGGTCTATGGGCGTCGGGATCTCAAGACACTGACTATTTGAGGGTTTGTCCATGGCTGGTGGAAAAAGTATGTTCGACGCTGCTGGAAAGCCTGAAAGGAAAGTGATCGGCTTTATGCGGTTAGGAACCTTCGCAACGGTGTTGTCCATCTTGCTGGTGGTGGGCTCGCTGGTGAGCTTGGGCGTGAATGGTATTAATTGGGGACTTGACTTTACCGGTGGTACTTTGGTTGAGTTGTCTTACGACAAGCCTGCCGATGTCAGCAATATACGGGATCAGCTTGAACAGATGGGATATAGCGACACGGTTGTTCAGGAGTTCGGTTCCGAACAGGAGGTTCTGATCCGTATTTCTGGTGACGAAGCAACGTTAGGTCAGCGAGTCTCCTCAAGCCTGGCCAAACAATACGATGGAAAGGTGATTGTGAGGCGAGTCGAGTTTGTGGGGCCGCAGGTCGGTGACCGACTGCGTGAGCAAGGCGGGCTTGGTCTGCTGATGGCGATGGGCCTGGTGATGGCCTATGTCGCTTTCCGTTTCCAGTTCAAGTTCTCCATCGGTGCAGTAATCTCCTTGGCGCATGACGCTATTGTCGTGCTGGGTGTTTTCTCTGTATTCCAGTTGCAGTTTGATCTGACGGTCATGGCGGCGCTGCTGGCGGTCATTGGTTACTCACTGAACGACACTATCATTGTGTATGACCGAGTGCGGGAGAACTTCCGAAAAATGCGCAAAGGGACGGCGATTGATATTATCAACATCTCTTTGACTCAGACATTGGGAAGAACGTTGGCGACATCAGGTACCACTATCATGGTATTGCTGTCACTGTTGTTTTTTGGTGGTGACATGATCCATAACTTTTCACTGGCTCTGTTGGTGGGTATTGTTATTGGTACTTCGTCGTCTATTTATGTGGCTTGTAATGTTTTGCTTTACATGAATGTCAGTCGAGAAGATCTGATTATTTCGCAGGCTAATGATGAAATGCCATAAGGTGTGATGGCAGTAAAATAAAGAGCTCCCGTCTATCGGGGGCTTTATTTTCAGAACGTTTCACCTCTTCCTTAGATAGTCTCTCCAAGTCTTACCACTAGATTCGAGTCGTATAATGCAATAGTTGTAATCTTCATCAGAAAAATCTTCGAGATTCGCTTGTTCGCTTGAATGCTACAAGCTTCACACACAACAAAGCTGTTCTTTTTTTCCTATATAAACATACGATCATATTGGATAAAGCATTGGTCTATCGCGCGCCCAAATAAAGGTGGGACTTGGAGTAGACCGTTATTTTGCACACCTTTATCACTCTTGAGAGCGCGGTTTGAGTGAAAATTACAATGGGCTGATACGCCAGTATCTATCGATAGGCACTGAGCCGGACAACGTCGCTGCCGAAAATATTGTTTTGATCCAAAATAGCCTCAACAGGCTAGGAACGTTGTTCAACTATAAAACAAAGCGCCGAATGAAACTTATGATGCTATGCGTTTAATTGCATTATCATGATGTCTCGCATTGGTGACTGAAATCCGAGACACAAAAAAATGCTCCCTAATGGGAACGGTTTTCTCTAAATATGGTAGCGGTAGCCAGACTCGAACTGGCACGCATTTCTGCAAATGATTTTGAATCATTCATGTCTACCAATTCCATCATACCGCCATATTTTTACATCACCACTATGTGCTACTTTTTATATGAATACAAAAAGACTTGTAAACTTTATATATCCTCGGTATTTTACCGAAAAACATTCGTAGACACAAGCAATGTTGAAATCATCACTGTAGTGATCTTCATCCAGTGTCATCCATCAACCTTCCAGCTCATAATCTGGGCCGGACAGGTGGTTCTGCAGATGATTCGTATGACTAGGCGTTGCTGGCCATAATCAGTATCGTGGATAACAGACAGAGTGACATGATTTTTACCGCCTCTAATGGGATACCATGTGACATCAGCATCTTAGTCAGATGCTTGTAAGGGTTTCCCATGTGGCCAGCTAGTTTGTTTTGTGAGAACTACAGCCTACGAGCAGATGGCTCTCAAATCCATTCCAAGTGTGTCGGTTATTGTGGGAATCTAGCCACCGTTATATTTATTTTTTCGAATCAGTCTTCGTCGAAGGAATATCTGCAACAAAAATATTATCCTCAGACAGATCAGGTTGATCAATATATTTAATAGAAGGACTGTGCTGATGATTCGTTAAAGAATGTTCATTGACTCTTTCTGGATTGAAGCCGATTTTGCTTTTCATTATCTCTATGAATTGATATTTTTCTTTGTTATTAAGTGTTGAATTAAGTAAAGATTTTTTCTTGTTGGATGAATGTTCGGCGTGTTTGAAAATATCTTTGCTTAACTGCAGTAGACGTTTTTTTGTATCGATTAAATCATCATGATGTTTATCATATTTATGAATAAAAAATTCCATATTAGAGTGTTCTTTATTGTAATTTTCAAGTAATACTTTTATTTTGTCATCGCTTATGATAATTAATTCTTTTGGCATTTTCTTGAAATCTTTCAAAGTAAGATTTTTTGAATCGTTGTGTAGCGATAATGAACGAAAAAAACGCATTATTTTATTGCTGACTATCCATAAAAAGGAATGTTGTTTCAGTTGTTTCTTTGTATTTTCAGTTAGGCTATCAAAATCATCAGGAGCTAGAGGAATATCATTAAACGCTAGAATAGCATTCTCAAACGAGAGTGTTGTCAGCGACTCATTATCATCATCTAAAAGTTCACTATAGTCACTACTGTCAATATCTTTTGATGTGCTCCTAGTATGAATCGACTTCATGCTGTTATTTTGAGAGCACTCTGTATTATCAATATTTTTTTTTACACCATGTTGGTCTACCGTCTTGTTGGCGGCGTCCATATACCCAGACTTGTTTTTTGTATCTTGTGTGTTGTTTGACTCTGTGATTATGATGGGCTTTTGGTTTATTTTATTATTGCTGTCCATTATTTATCTCCTACTTATAAGTTTTAATTGCAACAGATGACAACGCAACGATACATAACATCGATATTAACAAACTATAGTAATAATTATCGATTAAAATCAAGCTTTAGTTGAGGCACAGAAAAATTGTCTGGATTTAGCCAGATTGCATCAATTCAGTTCCAGTGTTTTGTTTGCCTCATTACCTTAGTGTTCAAAGGTTCTGTTTTGCATGCTCGTATATCTTTCGTTGGTGATTCATGAGAGCTTCGGACTGACACGTGATCGGGTGTTAGAAGCAATTATCCGACTGTAGATAAATTATAACGTTCAGAATATGACGCAGGCAGGGCACACGAAGAAGGACCCAGAAAGAAAGCACTACTGATCGTCTACGTCATTGCCTTCATTATCAAAACTACTCGACTGAAACTCATACCATATAACATTGATAATGCCGAACGAGCAGGCCAGTAAAACACCTAGAATCCAAGTAAAGTACCACATGTTGCTAATTTCCTTGTCTGCCATTCAGTACAGTGAATGGCTGTTGTCTTCAATATCTTTCACGCTGATTCGCCCCCACATTTTGTAGAAACACCAAGTGGTGTACGCCAGAATGGTGGGGATAAAGATCGCCGAGACAAAGGTCATTATCCCAAGGGTCATATGGCTGGATGTTGCATCCCAGACAGTCAGGCTGACAGAAGGATTGCTGCTGGAAGGTAGGATGAACGGAAATAGTGAAGCGCCTGCCGTGGTGATAATACCGAGCAGAGAGATGGAGCTGCTGATAAATGTCAGTGATGGCTTGCGACCGGCCAGAAGAATAACACCAATAGCACCTATAAAGCCCAGTACCGGTGCCAAGAGAGTGATCGGGTATTTGCTATAGTTCGCCAGCCAACGACCGGATTCCACGACGACAACCGTCTTATGTAGCGGGTTAGACGCCGCATTGCCGTCCATGATGCTGATGATTTCAAAGCCTGGAATGTGAGCAACCCAGAACCCAGCCACAGCGAAAGTGATAATCACGACAATCGCCAAACGACGGGCGGCGATTATCGCACGTTTTTCAACGTCACTTTCAGTCCGTAGGCCTAGCCAACAGGCACCTTGCATTAGGATCATGCTCAGGCTGACCACACCGCACAGCAAGGCGAAAGGGTTGAGCAGGCTCCAGAAGTAACCGTTCAAGGTAGAGCGAAGGTAGCTGTCAAGAGTGAAATCATAGCCCTGGAACAAGTTGCCGAATGCCACGCCGAACACCAGTGACGGCACAGTGCCGCTGATGAACAGGCTGAGATCGCACCATTTGCGTTGGTGGGGCTCAACTTTGGCGCGGTATTCAAACGCAAGAGGACGTATCATCAGGGCAAACAGCACCAGCATCATGGCCCAGTAAAAACCGGAAAAGGCGGTGGCGTACACGATCGGCCAAGCAGCGAAAATTGCGCCGCCGGCGGTGACGAACCAGACCTGATTACCGTCCCAGTGCGGGGCGACTGCGTTGATTATTACGCGGCGCTCGTTGTCGTTCTTACCAAGAAAGGGTAGCAAACCGGCGGAACCCAAGTCGTAGCCGTCGGTGATGGCAAAGCCGATGAGCAGTACGCCGATCAGTACCCACCATAGGAATCTTAATACTTCGTAGTCGATCATTCTTTCAATCCTTCCGTCACTGAATGCTCATGCCTGTTGGTCGTTCAGCCTGTGTTTCAAAATGGTAACGGCCAGTGTGTAGACTGCTGGGGCCAAGACGGGTGTACTTGATCATCAAGTAGAGCTCAATCACGGCAAAAATACCGTAGAACAGGGTGAAACTGGCAATACTCAGGTACAAGTCGGTCGTCGTGAGGCTGGAGGCTGACAGGTAGGTTGGTAGCATGCCGGCCACGGTCCATGGCTGACGACCTGACTCGGCGACAAACCAGCCCATTTCACAGGCGATCCAAGGCGCAGGCAGTGAGCAGAGGACGATTTTCAGGAAGCGTTTGCTCTGGTATTCAGTGTGACGTGCAGTTTTAATGAACGCTGTCACGAAGATCAGCAGCATAAAGAAGCCCATGCCAACCATGATCCGAAATGAGAAGAACAGCGACGCAACATGCGGAATGGTATCTTTCGCTGCCTGCTTGATCTGAGCGTTGGTGGCATCGACTATGTTCGAAGTGTAACGGGTCAGTAGAAGTCCGTAGCCCAAGGTGTGCACCAGCTCCTTGAACTGTTTGCGGATTTCTGGGGTGTCGTGGCCGGCTTTTAATGCTTCGAGCAGGCGATAGGCCTCTATGCCATCTCGGACGCGGGATTCATTGCGGGTCAGCAGTTCCTTGATCCCAGGAACCTTTTCGGTCAGCGTACGGGTAGCGATGATGCCCATGACCCAAGGAATCTTGATGGCGTAATCCGTACGCATCTCTTCCTGGTTCGGCAGACCGATGACGGTGAACGGCGCTGGAGGCTCGTATGTGTCCCATTCCGCTTCAATGGCGGCCAGTTTCATCTGTTGTATTTCACCCAGCTCGTAGCCGGATTCGTCACCCAGCAGGAGGACCGACATGATGGCCGCCAAGCCGAAACCGGCAGCTACCGCAAACGAGCGGCGGGCAAAGGGAATATCCCGCTCGTTTAGCATGTAGTAGGCGCTGATCGCTAGAACGAAGATGGAGGCCGTAGTGTAACCGGCGGCCACAGTATGGATAAACTTGACCTGGGCCACCGGATTAAAGAATAACTGAGAGAAACTGGTCATTTCCATGCGCATGGTTTCAAAGTTGAATTCGGCACCGGTGGGGTTTTGCATCCAGGCGTTGGCCACCAGAATCCAGAGGGCGGAGAGGTTGGAGCCGATTGCGACCAGCCAAGTACAGCACAAGTGATGAACCTTGCTCATGCGATCCCAGCCGAAGAAGAACATGCCAACGAAAGTGGATTCCAAGAAAAACGCCACCAAACCTTCGATGGCCAGTGGCGCACCGAAAACATCCCCGACATAGTGGGAGTAGTAGCCCCAGTTGGTGCCGAACTGGAACTCCATGGTCAGACCGGTCGCAACGCCCACGGCAAAGTTGATGCCGAAGAGCTTGCCCCAGAATTTGGTCATGTCTTTATAGATCTGCTTTCCGGTTAGAACATAGACCGATTCCATAATCGCCAGCATGAAACTCATGCCGAGGGTCAGGGGAACAAACAGAAAATGGTACATCGCAGTCAAAGCAAACTGCAGGCGAGAGAGGTCTATTACTTCGTCTGAAATCATTCTAACCCCATTGGCGTGCTTGCAGGAGAGCACTTATATTTCTTGTTTTTAAGTGATCTTTTCCATGGTATTCATAACGACAGTCACCTTATGTCGCCACAATGCATGAATAAACTACCAGCGTCAAGATAGAAAACTTTATAATGATAATGCTCGGATTGGCAGCGAAATTATAGAGGTTTTGTTGGTCATAAAATTAATATGAGTCAATATTGTCGTCTTACCCCACATCTTCTTGTTGAATTATTTAGCATGCTTATGAGGAGTCCCTCTTTCTCGCCTCCTCTCACCAGACTTTCCAATGAAAAAGAGCTATTGGTTGGTGTCATTTTCAGTCAGTGAAGGTTTGTTGGAATATGAAAAACCGATGACGCTAGTGATAATCAGGCTGAGTATGGCTGGTAGCAACCAGCTAATATGTAGCGAAAAGCCGGGTAGTAAGTTCAAGTTAAGGGGGGACAGGTAATGTTCAATGGCCTCCTTATAAGGTAAGGCATTGATACCGTCTGCAATACCGAGCAATGCAGCCACAAACAGAGTAACCCTTGCAGATAATTTGGGTGCTGGAAGCCAGTCATTGATCAGTGTTAGGAGCGTCAGTATCATCGCAACGGGATAAATAGCCAGTAAAATAGGTGCGTAGAATTGAATGAGATGGTCCAGATTCACGTTGGCCATAAGAATGCAGGTAAAGGTGATACCGGTGATCAGAGAAAAATAGGAAAGATTCGGACAGAGTAGCTGAAAGTATTCGGCGACAGCGGTTATGCAACCTATAGCGGTGGTCAGGCAAGCGATAATCACAATAGCCGCTAGGATAAAAATGCCCCATTGTCCGAACTGGAACTCAACAAAAGTGGTCAGTATCTGCCTGCCGGTGATGGCATCAGATGACGGTATCTGGCTAGTGGCGCCGATGTGAAAGAGTGCGATGTAGACGACTGCTAATCCGATGGCAGCAATGATGCCGCTAGCGATACAGTAACGGGTCAGCGCCTTACGACTGTTGATTCCATGAGAGCGTAGATTGGTAATAATCACAATGGCGAACACCAAGGAGGCAAGAGCATCCATGGTTATGTAACCATCTAGAAACCCCTGAGTAAAAGCCGTTGAAACGTAGGTGTTTGTCGGAGGGCCTATATCTGTCATCGGGTTGATTAACGATGCAATCCCCAATGCCGCTAGCAGAATGATCAATGCGGGTGTGATGATCCCACCTATCGTCTCCAGCAGTTTCCCGGGGTAGAGAGAGAACCACCAAGCAATGACGAAAAAAACCAGTGCGAAAAGTAGCTGAATCATATCACTGTTGCCGTTTTTTTCGGGAAAAAACAGGGTGTTGGCGATTTCATAGGAGACAGAGGCCGTGCGGGGAGCCGCGTACAGTGGACCGATGAGTAGGTAGATAATAACACCGACCAGTGTGATCAATGGTTTTGGTAAAGCCTGTGTCAGGTTGTTGAATTCTCCACCAGCTCGAGCCATGGCGACAATGCCTAGCAGCGGTAGGACAACGCTGCTGATCAGAAAACCGGCGATTGCCGACCAGAAATTTGCGCCGGCCAGAAATCCGTAGAAAACGGGGAAGATTATATTGCCTGCGCCGAGAAACATCGAAAAAGTCATAAAGCCCATGACTAGCAGAGTTTTAGTGGATAATGTATTATTTGAAGCGTAATTTTTCATGTAATTTCAGCATTTATCCAAATGTCAAAGTGTTAAATATTAACCTATATTTACTTATTTAGACCGATGAAGAAGCGGTAAAGTTCCAGTATTTTAAAAATACTGGGTATATTTTTCAAGCTATATATTTGATTTGCAAAATAATAGTTATACGACTGACAAACGCAGTGAGACCTCAGCATAACTCAACAAAGCCGATCATATTCTGGTAAAATATCGGCATGCAAAAATCCTTCACAACACAGCCCAAGCTTTTCGTCTCAGCCACTGACCTAAGTCATCCAATTCTTCACGAGCACCATCTGTGGGATAAATGGTTGGCGGAGATTAATCGTTAGCTTGAAGCAAAAAACATCACGCGAACCGATTATTTGGCGTTAAATGCCACAGTGAGTTGCGTAATGGGGGACAAAATGAGGCAAGTTTAATGAGCGCAGCTAAAGTCGCTGGTTATGCTGAGGTCTCGCAGTGGTGAAGTTCCAGTATTTTAAAAATAATCGATACGTGAGCAGGGTGGCGGACTCAGTACGATTGAGTTAAGCGTCAGCCCATCAATTATTTAAGTAAATTGTTCAGTTGTATAAAGGGGGAAGCCCGATACAATGCTGGCTTTTCTCTTGTGACTAGGCGGATGGCACGGCACTTTGCTGATCACTATAGATTTGAATGAGGATGTGAATGAGACAATCTACAGCCAATTTTAGTGCTCTCTTGCCTTTGATCGTGTTTCTTGGTGTATTTCTCGGTAGCGGTATTTATTACGCCCACGTCGGCGTTGAATCTGCGTTTTACCAGATTAAGGCACCTGTAGCGGCATTGCCGGCCATCATGGTTGCCATGTTGATTGGCCGTACACGTGTTCGTGAGCGCATTCACCATTTTCTGCAAGGTGTCGGCGATATCAACATTATCACCATGTGCATGGTGTATCTGATGGCCGGTGCCTTTGGCAAAGTGACCAGTGCGATCGGTGGGGTTGATGCCACTGTGGCCCTAGGGTTGTCGATGTTGCCAGAACAGATGTTGCTGCCTGGCCTGTTTCTGGTGGCCTCTTTTGTTTCAATGGCCATGGGAACTTCCATGGGAACGATAGCCGCTATTACACCAATAGCGATTGGTCTCAGTCAGACAGCCGACCTGTCGCTGGCTCTTTGTGTTGGCACGACGGTTGGTGGTGCGATGTTCGGTGATAACCTCTCTTTTATTTCCGATACCACCATTGCAGCTACGCGAACTCAGGCTTGTAACATGCGTGACAAGTTCCGTCTCAATGCCTGTATCGCACTCCCCGGAGCGTTGTTGACCATGGGAATTCTTTTTATTCTTGGCAGTGGCGACGGAATACTGGTGACGATTGATTTTAATGGTTGGCTGGTGTTGCCGTACTTGCTGGTGCTGGGGCTGGCTATTAGCGGCATCAATGTACTGGTGGTGCTGATGATGGGGCTTCTTTTTTCCGGTATCGTAGGGATGATGGTCACAGAGAGCTATTCGATAGCGACGATGGCTGACAACATCTACCTTGGTTTTGAGGGGATGATGGAGATTATGGTGTTGTCCATGTTCATTGGTGGTCTGGCGGCCGTGATGGAGCATGAAGGGGGGCTGGCTTGGCTGACCGGTTGCATTCAGTCGTTGATAGGGCGCTCCAATCGCTTGCGGAGACGTGCCGGAGAGGTCGGTATCTCGTTGCTGGTTTCCGTCTGCAACCTTTTTACGGCTAATAATACCGTGTCCATTCTTATTAGTGGCTCGGTGGCACGGGATATTGCGAAACAGAACGACATTGATCCTCGTCGTTCGGCCAGTCTGCTGGATATATTTTCCTGTGTTGTTCAAGGCACCATACCCTGGGGCGCACAATTGTTGTTGGCCGGTTCGATCGCCGGTCTATCACCGTTTTCGCTGGTGGGTAACAACTACTATCCGTGGATTCTGGGGTTTTGTGCGATCCTAGCAATTTTTTCGGGCTTTCCCCATCAGGCAAAAAAACAATCATTCAATCACTGACTTTATTGTTTATTAAGGGTTTTTGATCAAAAAAGGGTTGTCAAATGGAGTGAAATGGTCGTGATGCTGAGATAAGCTGGGAGGGTTGCTTTTTAAACCAGTATTCGAATGAATGTTATGCGTATAGGGAAAAAAGGCTGTTGACACTGGCTATACTGATAATTACGGAGATGATTAAACTGATGGAGCGGGTGGCAAATGAAGACGCAGGGATGCGTTCAGTGTGCGTATGTTGATTATCAGGGACGGCGTTGTACCGATCATCCGCATAAGGACGAAAATTTATGTTTCTGGCATGACCCGACAGCAGACAAAAGTGGCGATGATATCTGTTCACGCATTGAAAATATCGCTAAATCAGGGCGACCGTTATCGGGCTTTCAGCTGAAAAGCGCAAATCTTCAAAATATATGCTTAGTGAGTGCAGACCGTTCGAAAGGGTATGACCTGACTGATGCTGACCTTTATCATGCAGACCTGCGTGATTCTCACCTTTTCAATATCAACTTGCAGGGAGCTTCTCTTCTGAAAGCGGACGCTCGGCGTGCCAACCTTAATTGTGCCAATATGAAAAATGCCAATCTGTTGGGTCTTCGGCTTGATGAGGCCAAGATAGAGCATATTAAATGGGGTAACGTTGTGCGGCAGGCCGCTGAAGGAAAAAGACTCAGGAACGCCGATGCAGGACGTGAAGAGGAGATCTGCTGGCTTAATCAGGAGGCGGAAGACGTCAGTCGGAATATCCGTCGACAGTGTGATATGCATGGTTTGCAAGAAGAGTCCGGTGATTTTTTTCAGAAGGAGATGCTTTACCGTCGTTATCAGTTGCCACTCTATTCTCGGCGGCGATTCGTCTCGAAGATGGTGGATCTGCTGTGTGGTTATGGGGAGCGTCCGATACGCGCCATGGTCTTTTCGGCTGTGATGGTGGCTTTCTGTGCCTTGTTGTATTCGATCATTGGTGTGAGTGCCGGAGGCGAAATCATTCAGGTGCGTTGGGAACTGGACTGGATGACTAACTTGGGAAATTTGATGAAATGCCTCTACTTCAGTATTGTCACTTTTACGACACTGGGATATGGCGATATTTCACCCGTCGGCTACGGGCGAGCGGTGGCGGCGTTGGAGGCTTATCTCGGTACGTTTGTCTTGGCGTTATACGTGGTCATTTTTGTCAAGAAAATGACCCGATGAATGAACGCCGGCAGCAGGGGTGATTCAATACGACGTTTTTAACGTGATGATGTCAAACGTGAGCGTCAATGATATCTTCACCTTTAAATACTATTTTCTGGTGAGTGTTTAGACGCCATGATCGCCAGGCGGTGGTGCTTGTTGGTATAGGCTTCTCGCTAACTGATTCGATAGACTCTCTCTTCTGCGGTGTCGTAGCTGGTGGGAGTATGAGTGTCGCAGCTAATGGCTGCATGGAGCTGATTATACATCAATTTCTGGAATTCATTCCTGTGCATGTGAATGAGTTCCCGATGATTGCCGCCCTCAATGTAAATATCCGCGACAGTGTTTAGGGCATCATCGCACACAGTCTTTATGCCATAGGCTATCCCTATCGCAGGAATGGCGCCGAGCTGACAGTCAGGAAAGATCGTCTGCAGGTTGATTTCCTGAACTAATTTTAGATGACGATTCAGTCGCATGTTTACCCAGCCCAGCATTAACCGGTTGCGTGATGGTATGACTGCCATGATATAACCATTCTGATCCTTCAGAACGACCGCCTTAACCATGGTTCGATCAGGAATACAAGCAGAGCGTGCTGTGTTAGCTGCCCGTTCTGCATACGGGTGGGAAACAATGTCATAGCTGGTGCCATTTTCAGTAAGAAATGTTTTTAGCTGTATGGAAATGGGCATGATATCTCCGGCAACTGGCTACTGGTTTCAATATGTAGATAGAGAGTAAAAACATCTGCATCTAATTGTCAAATAAATAATGGTTTTTATTTGCAGTTTCTCAATATGTATTAGGTATGTACGGCGTTGTTATGTTCAAACGCTATCATTGTGTCATGGATAAGAGCGTGTTCCATTCGCACCATATGAGATGTCACACCACCGGATGCTACAGGGTCATCCACAGGAAAGCCATGACGATGTTGGTTGATGACCAGAAGAGAAAGAACGGCTTGATCTTTGTGGTGCATCGATAGGTGAATGATTCAGCGATTTATCTAGAAAAAGATCGATGCAGTTTGTACTGGCTTCAGTTTTTCTCAGACGATTTCTTCTTGATTTTCCTTACGAATTTTTTGCATAATTGCTGTTGTTGAACAGTTTTCTAGGAAATCCAGTACGGCAACTTCACCACCATAGGCAGTGACGATGTCAGCACCAACCACTTCATTGATGCCGTAATCACCACCTTTCACAAGGATATCCGGTTTTAGCTGTTCCAGCAGGCGTTCAGGCGTATTCTCATCAAACGATACTACCCAGTCGACAGATTCCAGACCTGCCAGCACAGCCATGCGACGTTCAACGGTATTGACAGGGCGGCCTTCGCCTTTGATGCGGGTTACGGATTTATCTCCATTAATCGCTAAAACCAATCGGTCACCCAGTTTTTTTGCCTGTTCCAGATAGCCAACATGGCCTGCGTGGATAATGTCGAAACAGCCATTGGTGAAAACAATTTTCTCGCCATGGGAGCGGGCATCTTCCAGTGCAATGACCAGTTGTTCGCGGGTCATGGCACCGCGTTCAGAGCCTTGAATAGTATTCAAGGCACGGCGTAGCTCCGGCAGACTGACCGTGGATGTACCCAGTTTGGTGACCACAATACCGGCCGCAATGTTAGCCAAAGCTGCTGCACGTGGCAGAGGTTCGCCGCTGGCCAGTGCGGCGGCCAGTGTGGCGATCACGGTATCGCCGGCACCGGTGACATCGAACACTTCCCGAGTACGAGCTGGAAGGTGTAACTCTTTTTTGCCCGCGCTTAGCAGAGTCATGCCATGTTCGCCGCGGGTGATCAGCAGCGCATCCAGCATCAGCGTTTCACGAAGCTTATGACCTTTGTCTATCAGCTCGGCTTCACTGGAGCTGCGACCGACAATGGCTTCGAACTCATGCAGGTTGGGTTTGATGATCGTCGCGCCACGGTAACGGGTGAAGTCCTGACCTTTGGGATCCACTAGAACTGGGACGTGGCGTTTGCGGGCCAGTCGAATCAGCTCTTGAGTGTCGCGCAGAGTGCCTTTGCCATAATCTGACACAATCAGTGCATCAGCATGGTCTAAAAGCACCGAGAGGCGGTCAGGAATTGTATCGACACCCAGCCCCGAGAAGGACTCTTCAAAGTCCAGTCGGATCAGCTGCTGGTGCTGACTGATAACGCGTAGCTTAGTAATGGTTGGAACATTTTTCAGACGCACGAAATCACAATAGACACCCGCGGCTTCAAGGCGGGTGGTCAATGAGTTGGCTGCTTCGTCATCGCCGGTGATGCCCAGCAGCCAGACAGGGGCGCCCAGAGATGTGATGTTAAGAGCGACGTTACCAGCACCGCCTGGGCGGTCATCACAGCCGTTTACCTGAACAACGGGCACCGGTGCCTCGGGAGAGATACGACGAGTGGGGCCTTGCCAGTAACGATCTAGCATGACATCGCCAACTACAACAATGCGGGCTTTATCAAAGCAGGGTAAGCTTGGTTTCATGGGGATCTGCTGTTTCCTGTCTGTCATTGTCATCCGTCGGCTCACTCTTCAGCCGATGTGTCGGTGTGACCGTCCAGTGTCTCTGCCGTCTGTTTGCGGAACTGCATATGATAGAGGCGAGCATAAGTGCCGTCTTTTTGCAGCAACTCGTTATGGTTGCCACTTTCTACGATTTGACCTTTGTCCATTACTAAGATCAGATCGGCATTTTCGATGGTGGACAGGCGGTGGGCTATAATCAGTGTCGTCCGATCTTTCATCACTTCATCCAGAGCGGCTTGAATATGGCGTTCGGATTCGGTGTCTAGGGCGGACGTGGCTTCATCCATAATCAATATTGGTGCATCTTTTAGAATAGCTCGAGCAATGGCGAGTCGTTGACGCTGTCCACCGGATAGCATTGAACCATTTTCGCCGACCAGTGTATGCAGGCCTTCCGACAGATTATCCACGAATTCCATGGAGTAAGCTGCTTTTGCCGCCAAACGGATATCTTCTTCGTCCATATCCTGGAGATCGCCGTAGGCAATGTTGTGAGCGATGCTGTCATTAAAGAGGGTGATATTCTGGGTCACTAGTGCAATGTGGCTGCGTAAATTCTTTAGCGTGTATGCATTCAGTGGTCGTCCATCCAGCAGGATATCGCCTTCGGTATAATGGTAGAACCGTGGCAGAAGGTTGGCCAGAGTGGTTTTTCCGCTGCCTGAACGGCCCACCAAGGCGACGGTTTGACCGGGTTCTATGGTGACATTAATCGAGCTAAGTGCAGGCTTGTCGGCAGCAGGGTAGGTGAATCCGAGGTTGCGGAATTCAATACGGCCCTCAACTCGGTCGGTGGTATAGGTCCCGGTATCTGACTCCGCAGGTTCATCCACCTGCTCGAAGATGCTTTGGGCGGCCGCGATCCCTTTCTGGATGTTGGCATTGACTTCGCTGAGTTGGCGGATCGGCTTGGGCAGAAGTCCGGCCGCAGACATGAAGGCAACCAGTTCGCTGAATGAGGTGGTGATGGAGCCGAAGGTTTTCATGTAGAGAATGATGTACATTAGAATCGCAATGGCCGACAAAATCAGAAACTGGAGGGTTGGGGTGTAGATGGCGGATGCTTTGACCAGTTTCAAGTTCTGACAGATGTTGCGATAACTGGCATTTTTGAAGCGTTGTTTCTCGTAAGTTTCACCGCCAAAGCTTCGTACTACCCGATAACCTTGGATGGTTTCAGTGAGGATATGGGTAAAATCACCCATGGACGTTTGAAGCTTTTTGCTGAGCGTGCGAAATTTGTTGCTGGCCAGAGCGACAATTATCACGATGATCGGTGCAACGGCTATGAATACCATCGTGAGACGCCAGTTGGTCCAGAGCAGAAAGCCCAGTAACGCGATAACGGTCATACCTTCCCGGAAGACGACCTTGATGGCATCGGTTGCCGCTCCGATCACCATGTTGACGTTATAGGTGATACGGGAGATCAAATGACCAGAATTGTGATTATCGAAGTAGGTGTTGGGCAGCTGTACCAGCTGATTGAACAGAGCGACTCGCAGGTCATTGACAACACCCAGCGATACCTTAGAGAGAAAATAATTGCCTATAAAAAAGCCAGTTCCCCGAATAACACCGATGAACATGACGCTGAGAGGCACGAAAAAAATGAGTGCATTCTTATCGAAACTGCCTAACAAAGGAAGGACGACCGGGTCATAATTATTCACATCCAGTGCTCGGATAAAGTAGTCTATCAGTTTCGGAAACATGGGCTGACTGGCGGCAAACAGCATATGCCCGAAAATGCTCAGGGCAAAAAGAGGCCAGTAAGGGCGCACGTAACCGAGTAGACGGAGGTAAGTCTGGAGACCATCCTGATCACTTCGGATGGAGTCTGTCATGCATTGTGACCTTTTTCGATCACCGTAGAAGCCTTTGTTGATAAAGGCTTGCTGGCGAAATATAGGAAAATGTGTGTCCTCAGCCTATTGAATGGGGACTACATTCTTAATGGAAAAATGATAACATACATCGATATTTCGGTCACCAGTGTGACACATTGAATTTTAGTGGTCAGTGAGCGAAGCTTACGGTCGACTAAAGGTCGATGTGATCTCACGTTTGATGATGGTCAAGATTTGCCTGTCAAGTCCAAGTAAAAAAGTGTTCGGTGCAGACCCTTATTTTGCGCAGGAAAATCACAATGAACTGATAGTGGGGCAGTATCTATCGAAAGATAGTGAGCTGGATAATGTCACCGTCAAAGTTATTGTCTTGATCCAAAAGTAGGCTCAACAACAGACTAAGACCGTAAAACACCTAATAAAGTTTACGATGCTACGTGTTTAGCTGCATAATCATAAGGTGTTGCACTGGGGCTGAGATTTTCATACATATTTTCAAAGTAGTGTGGGTCTAATAGAATTGTCGCCCTTTGGTGCATCGTTATGGCGATTAAATTTAAATGTTCTTGATAAAACATTCGGAATATAGATGCGTACGTTGACAACAGAGGAGCATATGACTCTCATAGCGGGTGCTCAAGTCATTGAGGCCGACGGATTTGGCGATAAAGTATTGCTGTTGAACAATGGTGATTACCTCAAGTTGTTTCGGCGTAAACGGTTGCTCTCTTCGGCGTTATTGGTGTCTCCTTCTATGCGATTTATCCGTAACGCTGGATTGCTTGTTAAAAGAGGGGTTTCCACCGTCACGATAACGGATCATTATTACATCCCTTCGCTCAAGCGGATGGCGGTACATTACCAACCTCTGCTCGGGGAGACTTTGCGTACACTGCTGGCAGATTCATCGGCAGATAACCGATCTAAATTGATGACGCTGCTGGGTGTATTTATTGCCAGACTGCATAAAAAAGGCATTTATTTTCGCTCCCTGCATCTTGGTAATATTGTGCGGACGCCGAATTGTGAATTGGGGCTGATTGATGTCGCAGATATGCGCTGTGGATACTTTTCGGTGAATATTCGTTGTTGTCTTCGCAACTTTCGCCACTTTGTGCGTTCTAATATTGATATGGAACTGCTGAATTTTATTCTGAGGAAGCAGCTACTGGATGCTTATTGTGAAGCCTCCGGTCGCTCGAATGCGTTTCGGGTGAAACTATGGAAGGTGCTGTATTGATCAGCAAGGCATAATAAAACAGATTATTTTAGAGAATTTGAGGCATTATTGTGATTGAGAAGCTGAGAAATATTGCGATTATTGCGCATGTTGACCATGGTAAGACTACGCTGGTCGATAAATTATTGCAGCAGTCTGGAACCCTGGGTCGGAAGGATAGTAATGCTGAACGTGTCATGGATTCCAATGATCAGGAGCGAGAGCGGGGTATTACCATATTGGCCAAGAACACGGCCATCAACTGGCAGGAGTACCATATCAATATTGTGGATACGCCTGGACATGCTGATTTTGGTGGTGAGGTTGAGCGGGTGCTGTCCATGGTGGACTCTGTCCTGCTGTTGGTGGATGCCGTTGATGGCCCGATGCCACAGACCCGTTTTGTCACGCAAAAAGCGTTTGAGCAGGGCTTGAGACCGATTGTTGTTATTAACAAGGTGGATCGCCCAGGCGCACGGCCTGATTGGGTCATGGATCAGGTGTTTGACCTGTTTGATCGTCTGGGAGCGACCGATGAACAGCTGGATTTTCCGGTTATCTATGCCTCTGCATTGAATGGTGTTGCCGGTCATGAACCGGACGACATGACTGAAGATATGACGCCATTGTTTGAGATGGTTGTGGATAAGGTACCGGCACCGGATGTTGATTGTGATGGTCCGTTCCAAATGCAGATCAGTGCCTTGGATTACAATAGCTATGTCGGTATTATTGGTATCGGTCGGATCAGTCGTGGTACGGTTGGTATCAATACGCCGGTACGCTTGATCAATCGTGACGGAGAGGAGCGTAATGCCCGTATTCTGAAAGTCATGGGGCACATGGGGCTGGAGCGGATTGACGTTGAGGAGGCTCGTGCGGGCGATATTATCTGTATCACCGGTATTGATAATCTGAGCATCTCCGATACCTTGTGCCACCCTGATCATCCAGAAAAAATGGCACCGCTGATTGTCGATGAGCCTACTGTGAGCATGACGTTTCAAGTCAATGATTCGCCATTTGTCGGTCAGGAAGGTAAGTTTGTTACATCGCGAAATATCAAAGAGCGCCTTGAGCGAGAGCTGTTGCACAACGTGGCGCTGCGTGTTGAGCAGGGTGCTGATGCCGACAAGTTTATCGTGTCTGGTCGGGGTGAGTTGCACCTGTCAGTGCTGATTGAAAACATGCGCCGTGAAAACTATGAATTGGGGGTATCCCGTCCTGAAGTAGTGATCAAGGATATTGATGGTGTTCCCCATGAGCCTTACGAGCAAGTGGTGATTGATGTGGAAGACTCACACCAAGGCTCTATCATGGAAGAGATGGGGCTACGCAAGGCAGAGTTGAAGAATATGGTGCCAGATGGCAAGGGTCGTATTCGTCTGGATTTCATTATGCCAGCTCGTGGTCTGATCGGTTTCCGTTCTCAGTTTCTGACCATGACCTCTGGCTGTGGTATCCTGACTCATATCTTTGATCACTATGGGCCGATGAAGGATGGTAAAGTGGTACACCGTAAGAATGGTGTACTGGTCTCCATGGTCAAGGGCAAGGCGCTGGGTTATGCCCTGTGGAACCTGCAGGAGCGTGGTCGTCTGTTCATGGGGCCGAACGTTGAGGTTTATGAAGGGCAGATCATTGGTCTGCACAGTCGTGAAAACGATCTGACGGTTAATCCGACCAGGGCCAAGCAGTTGACCAACGTGCGGGCATCCGGTACCGATGAAAATATCACGCTGACACCGCATGTTCGCCATACACTGGAGCAGGCACTAGAGTTCATTGATGATGATGAGTTGGTAGAAGTTACCCCTAAATCGATCCGTCTGCGTAAGAAATTCCTGAAAGAGGTTGATCGTCGACGCGCTTCAAAGCGATAAGTGATAACCTCTTTTCATGATTGTCGATGTTGAAATAGGAAGGGTGATTATTGGATATCACCGATTACTGACAGATAGTCATCGTTCTGTCTGTCAAAGTGGTGCAGAGACGCTTCGTAATACCTGTCTATTTTGTTTTTCATCTTGAGTAAGGTGTGAATGTTAGGACGAGTACTTTTTATTTGTTAGCGAGCTCTTACGCACTGACAACAGCACTGTATTTATGATGGCTGTTACGATCAGTGTCCAGTAAACTGAACACTGATCGTGTTATGACAAAGGATATCCGATGCTGACGCTTTATCCGAGCATTAAACCTTACGCTCGCCATACTCTATCGGTATCCGGTGATCATGAACTGTATCTTGAAGAGAGCGGTAATCCTGAAGGCATACCTGTGCTCTATCTGCATAGTGGTCCTGGCGGTTCATGCGACAAGCATACTCGACGTTATTTTGATCCCAGTCTGTATCGCATCATCGTCTTTGATCAGCGTGGCTGTGGTCGTTCACGCCCCTATGGTGAACTGAAAAACAATACGACCTCGAAATTGCTGGAAGATATGGAAGCGATTCGTAACTTCATGAAAGTGAAAAAATGGATATTGTTTGGAGGCTCCTGGGGTTCAACGTTGGCCTTGTTGTATGCTATTCGACACCCAGAAAACGTGTTGGCTATGGTGTTGCGTGGCGTTTGGCTGGGGCGTGAGGGTGATATTCAGTGGCTCTACTATGAAGGTGCTAACCGAATTTTTCCTGATTATTGGAAAATGTTTTTACAGCCGATTGCTGAATCAGAACGTGGCGATATGCTTGGCGCATTCTATGAACGACTGACAGGTACAGATGAACTGGCTAGAATGGCTGCCGCGAAGGCTTGGTGTCTGTGGGAAGGGCATTGTGCGACTCTGCGTCCCTGTCAGGATACACTGGATGGTTTTTCTGATCCGCATTATGCTCTGGCGATGGCGCGGATCGCTTCCCACTACATGGTCAACAAAGCATTTCTTCAGGAAAATGAAATTATTGAGCAGTGTCAGGCTGTTGCCAGTATTCCTGGGATTATTGTGCATGGTCGTTATGATATGACCTCTCCTTTAGAGAATGCACAGACATTGCAGCAGAACTGGCTGGAAGCAGAGTTATACATTATTCGTGATGCGGGACATTCCGCCAAGGACGCCGGCATTCGTGATGCGCTGGTGCGTGCTACCGATGAAATGGCCAAACGCTTTGGAAGGGCGTTTGGTCTTGATAAAACCTCGTGATGTCAGAGATGATGACAGGGCTTATTCAGCGAGTCAGTCGTGTTGATGTGGTGGCGGTTAAGGAATCTCTGATTAAGTCGGCTTAGTTTAGGCGCTTTTAGCAAGTATAAAAAACTGGACTTGATCAGAGGCTCCTTAAGGGTCTGCCAATAAAAACGGCAGTAAGTGCTACCGTTTCCTGATGTCGACGGGTGATTACATCTGTTCGACGGTATTGATGCCCAATAGTCCTAATCCTTGTTTTAGAATGCGTGCGATCAAAACACACAGCTGTAAACGACTATTACGGACATTGTCGGCCACGCCAGCCTTGTTGACTGGGCAGACTTCGTAGAACTTCATGAAGGCACCCGCCAGATTGTACAAGTAGATGCACATGAAGTGTGGCATGCCTTCACGTGCCACGGTATTGATGGTTTCGCTGAACTGCATAACTTTTATAGCGAGTGCACGCTCTTCTGTTTCGGTGATAATAATGCTGCCTGTCAGATCGGACTCGTTAACATTCGCCTTGCGAAAGATGCTGCGAATCCGGGTGTAGGCATACATCATGTAGGGTGCGGTATTGCCCTCAAAGGAGAGCATGTTGTCCCAGTCGAAGATGTAATCGCCGGTTCTGTTCTTTGAAAGGTCAGAATATTTGATTGAGCCTATGGCGACAGCCTTGATAACTTCAACCTTCTGCTCTTCAGTCAGGTCTGCACCTTTCTGTGCAATGAGTCTTGCGGCTCGTTCTTCGGCCTCATCCAGCAGTTTAGAGAGTTTGATGACGCTGCCTGTTCTGGTCTTGAACGGCTTGCCGTCTTTGTCCAGCATCATGCCGAATGCGTGGTGTTCCAGTGATACAGATTCAGGGAGATAACCTGCTTTGCGCACAATGGACCATGCTTGTTGTAGGTGCTGTGTCTGACGCGCATCAATGTAGTACAACACACGGTTGGCGCCCAGCGTTTCATAGCGATACTTGGCACAGGCGATATCGGTGGTGGCGTAGAGAAAGCCGCCATCTCTTTTCTGAACGATGACACCCATGGCGTCGCCATCTTTGTTCTTGAATTCGTCTAAATAGACAACTTTAGCGCCACCACTCTCGATCGCTAGCCCTTTGACCTCCAAGTCCTGAATAATACTGGACAGCATGTCGTTGTATATGCTCTCTCCCATGGTGTCATCCTTGGTCAGAGTAACGTTCAGGCGATCATAATTATACTGATTTTGTGTCAGGGTGGTGTCGACCAGTTTTTTCCACATCTTCAAGCACCACTCGTCACCACTTTGAAGCTTGACGACGTAGTTGCGTGCCTGTTTGGCAAATGAAGGGTTGTTGTCGTAATGTTGCTTGGATTCGCGGTAAAACTCTTCTAGATCGGCCAGTTCAGAAGAGATCACTTCCGGATTTTCTTTCTGGAGCTCTTCCAAGTGAGCGATCAACATACCAAACTGGGTGCCCCAGTCGCCGATGTGGTTGGCGCGAATGACATTGTGCCCTAAAAATTCCAGTGTCCGAACCACGGAATCACCGATAATGGTAGAGCGCAGGTGACCAACGTGCATCTCCTTCGCTACGTTAGGGGCAGAATAGTCTACTACGATCGTCTGTTTTTCTGTGGCTTTTTCTGCACCGGCACGCGGATCTTTGATATAGTCGTTGAGTTTGTCTGTCAGCCAGTCAGTATGGATGAACAGGTTGATGAACCCTGGACCTGCGATGTCGGTTTTTTCGATCATATCGTCCTGTTTGAGCTGGTTCACGACCTGCTGTGCTAGCTCTCGGGGCTTTATGCCCATCTGCTTGGCGACAGGCATGATGCCGTTGGCTTGGTAATCACCGAACTGAGGTCGGGTGCTGGGGCGTACCATAGCGCTGCTGCCTTCGGGTGCACCGGCGGCGATCATCGCCTGCGTGAGTTGGTGTTCGAGTATTTTAAGCACGTTCATGAACGGTTCCTTAACCTTGGTCAGGGTTTTATTGAATCAAAGTAGTGTAGAGGAAAACGATCAGGTAGGACGTAGTATGGGAAAAATTCCAGTACTATCTAGATTCGACGATAGTGTCGTCGAAGGGTGGGTCGACAGTGAAAACGTGTAATAATACTGGAGTCAGGTGTCGCAGTTTTAGAACATAAACGAGAGGAGCAGTCTATTATCGTAACCATGAGATGAATGCTATCGAAATTCGACAGGCAAAACAATAATGGGGTTTCCGATTTGGCGGATGAATCGTCAAATCAACGGTAAAGTTTTGTGCGTATTCTGTCGCTAATGGCTTAGATGTGTGAGTCGATGAGGCGTTTTTCACTGCTCTATTTAACCGTTGGTTTAATCGTTGGTGTGATGCCTTGTTATAGTATGGGTCTTTAGTCTGTAAAGTGGTGCCGTGGAGGGGGGAATGGCGGCAAAAAAAACAACTTGGCGTGGCGCTTCGATAGCGAAAACACGTGTTGGGAAAAAAGAGATTTCAAATTGGCTATTGCTAGGGGCTGGGGTGGTGATTGGTGTTCTGGCAACATTATTGATAAGCTTGGATGTCCGTACGATGACAGGTGGTTTGATCGCTCAGGAGGCGGAGCAAACGGGTAGCAAAAAAAACGAGTCACCGAACAAAAAACCGGTGTTTGATTTTTATACTCTGTTACCAAAATCTGAAATGATGGCGCCAGTGGCGACGATGGATGAGGTCGCAGCTTCGAATAAACTTGAAAATAAGAGTGCTAAAGTCGAGTTGTCAGTGGAGCATGTGCCTGTTGTGCCTGTTGTGCCTGTCAAGCGTTATCTGCTTCAGGCTGGATCTTTCCGAAGCCCAGAGGATGCTGCTAGTCACCGTGCTCAGCTTCTGCTGTGGGGGCTTGATGCACAGATTGAACGCGGCATTGTTAAGAATGGTGATACATGGTATCGGGTTCAGCTGGGGCCGTTTACCGAACAGATAAAGATCAGCAAGGCTCGGAAGGTGCTGGAGGCACACAATATTGATGCACTGATGTTACAACTGAAGTAAAGGCTAGTGACAATTTACGGTTCTCTTGCAGGAGAGTCCTTGAAATCATTCCATGCTGACCCAATAAACCGTATTGTATTATTTTATTGTGAATTATGTGAATGAATAGTTGTGAATTAATAGCAAATAGCAGGAGTTCGTTTTGGAGCAGTATAGAGGCACCACTATCCTGTCTGTGCGCAGGAATGGCAAAGTAGTGATTGGCGGTGACGGTCAGGTGTCTCTAGGGGATACCGTTATCAAGGGTAATGCCCGTAAGGTTCGCCGTCTTTATAATGAGCAGGTGCTGGCAGGTTTTGCTGGCGGCACGGCAGATGCCTTTACTCTGTTTGAGCGCTTTGAAGCGCAGTTGGAAAAGCATCAGGGACAACTGGTGCGTTCTGCTGTTGAACTGGCCAAAGATTGGCGTACTGATCGTGCGCTACGGCGTCTTGAGGCGATGTTAGCGGTAGCGGATGCTAAAGCGTCACTCATTATTACTGGTAACGGCGATGTTATGGAGCCGGAAGAGGGGCTTATCGCCATTGGTTCCGGTGGCTCTTATGCACTGTCTGCTGCTCGGGCATTGCTTGATAATACCGACTTAGAAGCGCGAGATATCACAGAAAAAAGCTTATCGATTGCGGGTGATATCTGTGTTTACACCAATCATAACCGGACGATTGAAGAGCTCTGTTATGAGTAAGTCCCGCACCGGTATTGAATTCAGGAAATCAGAGCTGCAGTTATGTCGAATATGACTCCCCGAGAAATCGTTCACGAGCTGAATAAACATATTATTGGTCAGGAAGACGCTAAACGCTCCGTGGCTATTGCCTTGCGCAACCGCTGGCGTCGTATGCAGGTTGATGAAGCACTGCGTAATGAAATTAGCCCGAAGAATATTCTGATGATCGGGCCGACTGGCGTCGGTAAGACCGAAGTGGCTCGTCGTCTCGCCAAGCTGGCTAATGCCCCCTTCATCAAGGTGGAAGCGACCAAGTTTACGGAAGTGGGCTATGTCGGACGGGATGTTGAATCGATCATACGGGATTTGGTGGATTCTGCCATTAAAATGCAGCGTGAGCAGGAGATGCAGAAGGTCAAAGAGAGCGCCATGGATACGGCGGAAGAGCGTATTCTGGACGTCCTGTTGCCGTCTCCCCGAGAATCGTCAGAGGAGTCGAAGCCTTGTGATAACGGCACGCGTCAACTGTTCCGCAAAAAACTGCGTGAAGGCGATCTGGACGACAATGAGATTGAGATTGATGTCAACGAAACCAGTGTTGGCGTAGAAATCATGGCACCTCCCGGCATGGAAGAGATGACCAGTCAGCTGCAGAACATGTTTTCCAGTATCTCCAACGCTAGGAAAAAGACACGCAAACTGAAGGTTTGTGAAGCCATGAAGCTGATTCAAGATGAGGAAGCGGCCAAATTGGTTAATGAGGAGGATCTGAAAGCCAGCGCTATCGAAGCGGTTGAGCAGAACGGTATTGTCTTCCTAGATGAAATTGATAAGGTCTCCAGGTGCGCAGGCAATAACAGCGGTGATGTCTCCCGTGAGGGTGTTCAGCGTGACCTGCTACCGTTGATTGAAGGTTGTACGGTCAGCACCAAGCACGGTATGTTGCAAACGGATCATATTCTGTTTATCGCTTCTGGTGCTTTTCATCTCTCCAAACCCTCTGATCTTATTCCTGAGCTGCAGGGGCGTCTGCCAATCCGAGTGGAGCTCAAGGCGCTGACAGTGGAAGATTTCGAGCGAATTCTCATCGAACCGGATGCCTCGCTGACAGAGCAGTATCAGGCGCTGATGGCAACGGAAGGTTTGAAGATCGAATTTGCCAAATCAGGTATCAACCGAGTGGCTGAGGTGGCTTGGCAGGTGAATGAAAATACCGAGAATATCGGAGCTCGTCGCCTGCATACTGTTATGGAGCGTTTACTGGAAGAGGTCTCGTTTGGCGCTTCTGATATGGCCGCTTCCGAAGAAGCGATTATAATTGATGCTGACTATGTGAATAAGCACTTGGGCGCTCTGATTAAAAATGAGGATTTAAGCCGCTTCATCCTGTAAGAACGACGGACATGCTGGTATGAGAAGACCACCTCATCAGGTCTGTTGAGGTGGTCTTTTTTTTCAAGTTGGTGCTGATGAGGGAGAGCTGTGTTAGCTGCAGCGTCTCTTATTAACAAGGCGGAGGGTTTTCTTGGGTGTTGTGTCGTTTTCTAATGTATAGCGTAGCCGAGGAAATATGAAGCCGCTGTCGTGGTATAACATTCAGTCTCAGACCACTATTTTAGAGTAACCATTGATGAGTGCGATTAAATGCAACTTTTGGGTGATTTTAACGTTTTGGAGAGTCTGAATGAACAGGCTTTCTGGCTAGGGCAGATTGCGACTATTTTGCTGTTTATGGGGTTTTCCGGCTGGTATGTTCACCGTTTGTTTGGTGCACTTGAACAGCGATTTTCCCGATCAAAGGTTGGCTGGGATAGCGCCATGTTGCTGGCTGCGCGCTTACCAGCACGCTGGCTGATATGGATTATTGGTATTACCTGGATACTCGAGATTATCAACGAGGCATGGCCGGTTCCGTTGCTGGATGCCGTTCGAATTTTTCGGCGAACGATCGTTATTTTACTGGTTGCTTGGTTTTTAATGAGTTTTGTTAAACATCTGAAGGTCGGCGCATCCCAGAAGAGTGATCTGGTAGAGAAAGGGGTGATTGATGCTGGAGTACGTATGGCACAGCTTGCCATTGTCATTATCACTTTCCTGGTGATTATCCAGACACATGGTTACAGCATCGCCAGTATTCTTGCTTTTGGTGGTATTGGAGGTATTGCGATCGGTTTGGCAGCGAAGGATATGCTGGCTAATGTGTTTGGCGGGCTGATGTTACATCTGGATCGCCCGTTTCATATTGGCGATCGAATTCGCTTTGTGGACGGCTCAGTAGAGGGAGCGGTTGAGGGTATCGGCTGGCGTCAAACCCGTGTGCGAACACTGGATCGAAAGCCGGTTTATGTCCCTAATTCACTGTTTACCAGCCATGCGGTTGAGAATGCTTCTCGAATGGATAGCCGACGACTTCAGGTGACCGTGGGTCTGCGTTACAATGATCTGGATAAATTGGAAAAGATTGTTACAAAGATCGAGTCATTTCTTCAGCATCATGAAGGGATTGATCAGAACAGAATTCTTCAGGTGACATTTAGTGAGTATGGCGAATCAACGATTGACTTGTTGATTGACTGTTTTACTTATACTATCGGACTGGTGAAATATCGTACGATTAAACAACAGATATTACTGGAAGTTGGACGAATCATCCAGAAATCCGGTGCAGATTTTGCCTTCCCCACTCGAACCATTGAGGGGTTGGGCGTCACCACTCATCCTGCCACTACGGATTAACTCAATACTCGTTTCGTGTTTTCTGCTTGAACCATTCAATGATTAACACCACAGAAACGTTCTGTGGCGTTAATGGTTCGTAGTCATCAATCGACTTGTGCCAAACACTCAGAATATTATATTTTCTATTTCGTGATGATACTGTCCCATGGTTGCAGTTCATGCGCATTGGAATAGGCATCTATATAGATAAATCCTTCATCCGTCTCTGTTGCATGAGTCGACATCATACTTGTTTTGGTGAGCTGTATTTCCAGATCTTCCAGATTCCCTTTTTCGATAATTAAGGTCTCATCGTCGTCGGAGTCGGAGCTCTTAAGTTGGAATGCGCCGAAAACAGGCGAAGCAACGGATGTCGGTATTTCTGCCGTCTGATCTGGGGAATCGTCAGCGTAAGAAAGCTGTTGATAGTGGTTGTTGCGGCTGGAATTCGTGATCTGGTTGAGTATTGGTTGGGTGGTATTTTCGTGTATTGTCCGTGGAGAGGGCATAACAGCCGCCGTCGCCATCAATACCGCAGAGCCTATGTTTGCATAGCCTAGCGTTGATTCAATAGCACCATGTACCGCCAGTTTACAGAAGAACTGGGGGATGCATCCTGATACATAGCGCTGGATTCCCCAGTTCACGATGCTGGGCCCGTATTGTATTCCCATTGAGCGTCCAATAAAATGTCCTGCGAAGACTGCGACTGCTCTTGATAAATTATCTAGCACGTTCCTTGCTCCTTGCTCCTTGCTTTAGTGTGTAAAAAAATACTTTCTTCTACTTAAATAAGATAATGATTGTTTCAAAAAGTTCCTTATGTCTGTGTAAAAAATGATATATCAGCATTATGAGCGACTTTAGCCACTCTCATTGAACACTTCCCATTTCCATTAGAATGGACATTGTTCAATTTTTACACGACTACACGGGCATGGATATTCTCTCATACTACGATTTTGTGTGAATCGTAACTCTATAATGGCAGTTAATGGCAGGATAATAGTAAAACAGGAGCTTGAATGTATCATTGATAAATGGATGCACTAAATTAACGCATAGGCGTTATTCACTAGATTACCAACCACCCTCTGTTTAAGTGATAAAGTTCAGGTGAGGCGATAACTAGGCTGGCACAGGGATCCTAGTAGGTTTTATATTTTATAATAGTGTCCTCTCTATTTTATGTCATATTTTATCGAACTTATTTCTATAAAAATTGTCCACATATTTGTTGTGACACAAAGCATACTTTAATTTTCTGTTGATATTCCGAGGCTAGACAAAAAAATATATCTTAAAAAAATGACAATAAAAATAAGTAAACTAGAAAATGAAATTCTAGACATGGTAAAAAAACGACAAGAGGATCTGGTATTAAATCCATTAAAATGAGACATTGTTTTTTTACACCACTACATGGGCATGCATCTTCTTCTCATACTACAACTTGATGTGAATCGTAATTATGAATGGCAGGGTAATAAATAGTAAAACATGAGACTGAATGTATTGTTGGTAACGCTGTAAAGGTGGTAGGCGTAAAGCTGAGCGTACCATGATCCCAAAGCGTGTCGATATTAGTGATCGTCCGGTAGTGATTGATCTACGGTTTCGCCTGGGCGATTGGGGAGATGGACAGGGCCCATCTGGTGACCCTTGTAGATCTCAAGAGTCGATTGACATTAATAGAAAAGTCGATACAAAACACACCGAAATCATTGCTGATAGTATGGCATGATCAGGCTTCTGAAGCGTGTGTCATCGGTTTACACAATCACCCTGGATAATGGTGGTGAGTTTGCAACCCATGAAAAGGTGCCAGTCTAGATTTTATCTCTTAGGCCTTGTGCTGTCTGGGGGTAAGGCAACTATTTTTGCTTTGAAGTCACGGATTCAGGTTAAAAATCAGGAACTTTTTAAGATTCAGGTTAAAAATAAGGAACTTTTTAAATAGTATGGTAGTCCAATTTTATATTAACAGGCAGTATAATATTGATTCTCATTGGTTAAAGTACAGGAAATATTAAATATGGATTCTTATGGTAAATCAACACACACTTTATTCGAACGAGTTAAGATTTTTATTTATAAACCTTGTTGTGAAACATTAGTGGCCATATTTAGTGATAAATATGTTACTATAAGCTTGGACGTTAGAAACGAAATATTATACGGAAAAATCACTACGCCTACAGTTCCTGTAGTTCCAATTAGTCACAGAAAATTATCATCTAACAATGATAAGGATTCGATTAAAGAAGAAGAGTTGTTAATAACTACAGAGTCCACTTGCAAAGCAAAAGAAAATTCACACTCAATCAACACAACGAACCATGGTTCACGTGATGAGAATGATGATACTAATGTTCCAGAAAATAAAAATAAAAATAAACAAGAGGAAAACAACAGTACGCCGCCCAATAAACAAGAGGAAAGCAACAGTACGCCACCCAATAAACAAGGGGAAAGCAACAGTGCGCCGCCCAATAAACAAGAGGAAAGCAACAGTACGCCGCCCAATAAAGAAGGGGAAAGCAACAGTGCGCCGTTCATAAAAAGTGATGTAGCTAATAATGAAATTAAAACAGAAGAAACTTTGCCTAAAGCAAAAGTTGTCTTATCTAAAAATGGTGAGCATCATATACTAGATAAAGCGCTTCATGAATACAGTAAACATTTAAAATCGGCATTACGGGGTGAAGAAAAGATTTTCTATTATAAACTGGTTGAATCTGATAATGAATTCATTGTAGAAGAAGGGGATAAAGCATGGCTGAATGAACAAGTGGAATTAATTTACAAAATTATTGATAATGATGAATTAAATGGAATACTAGACGAAAATAGTAAATTAGCAGCAGATCAGCAAGAACGTCAAAAAGATAATGATGACTTTGAGAGTTTCTTAACGAAAAAAGATGACCCATGCCCATGTAAAATAAATATATCTGGCTCTGATCATTCCGCAGTTGCTGATACCATTGGTAGTTATAGACCTACAATGGAAGATAAATACATACTGCATAAACCATGTGGCGATCATTACATGTACGGGGTATATGATGGACATGCAGGGATCGGCTGTTCTAAAGCTTTAGCTGACAAATTAAGTGACTATGTTAAAGAACAATTAGATCTCTGGAGTAGTGAAATTGTTTATGTTGATAAAAAAATAAAAGAAGAGATATCAATGAATAAAAAGACCCGTGACTGCAATGCCCTAACAATGGCTCACGTATTCTTAAATGAATCTATTAAAAACGCTAGTGGTTCCACGGCTGTGTCTGCAAATTTAATTGATGATGACCTTTATATTAGTAACGTGGGTGATTCTCGAGCTATTTTAATTAGTCCAGATGGTACGGTTACACAGCTCACTGAAGATGCGAAATCTTTGACTGAAATGGATGATGGGACGTATAAAAAAAATAGGCATACGGATGGTATTATGGCCAGAGGAGGGTTCGTAAGCTATTTGGTAGAGCCTTGCTCAAAAGCTAGCCTTAAGAGTGACATGACACCCTTACGTGTCAACAGTTGTTTAGGGGTTGCGAAATCAATAGGCGACAGACAGATGTTTCCAGGTCTGCATGTTTTGAAGGGTAAGAGCGAGTCTGTATTGAAGAATTTTATAAATACAGCATTTACACTGGCTGTGAGTGCGCGACCGGATATAACCCTTGTTAAAAAACCAGACAATGGCTGGGATGGTTATAAGCTGTTATTATGTTGTGATGGCTTGACTGATGTAGCCTCTACTAATCAAATTGGCGCATTTGTACATCAAGAAGCTAATAATGGCCGTCCTTACACTGAGATAGTGAACAATATAGTAGCCGCGGGAGTCAATGCAGGATCGACTGATAATATTACGGTTATGTTACATGATGTTAATAAAATGAAGGACTAATACAAAACCAAATGACTAACTATAACAGATTAAAGTAAATCTCATACGCTAGACAGTTCTTGATTTTTACAAAGAGCCTTCCCGGAATGTGTTCAAAGTTCTGTGCCAGCCTAGTTAGTTATAAACTAACGTGGTCGTTTAAGCGATTCGGATAATGGATCGTCGGTTGCGGCAGCGTTAAATTCCAGTTTTGTACAGAACGTTATGAGTCTTTCAGTATACCGAGCATAGAGCAGATTAAGTAAGCTGTTCTCATTAGCGAATCACCCCTCCTTGGTTTTGGTTAGTTTTCGAAACTGTCGGTGTACGGCCTCAACGGCATTGGTGGTGTAAATAGCCTTTCGGGGTATTTAAAGTAAGCCAACAGTGTTGATCACTTGTTACGTCAGGATTTAATCACCAATTACGGATTTGATGAACGATGCAGTGCTGAATTTCAGTGATCTGGATAGATGTTTTCAATCGCTTCGGGAAAGCCCTTCAGTCCATCCACACAGGCTATGACGATATCTTTAACGCTGCGACTGTAAAGATCGGTAAAAACGTTAAGCCAGTGGTGTGCCTTCATTGTCCGAAAGGTAAAGTCCAAGAAACTTTTTTGCCATCAATGTTCAAACCAAGAATTAGGTCCAAAAATTTTTAGAAATACAGCATTCTTTACACTAGAGGAAGAGTTAAAAAAGATCAAAGACAAGGATGGTAAAGAGTTTATTTTAAGTGATGCCATGAATGAGGCGTGCATGAAGCAAGGAGCCGATGACTCCAAAACAGTAGTTGTTTCTATACCAGTGCCGGCGCTATTCATTACAGATTGATATAAACAACAAAAGCGAACGGGCTTTTGAACCCTACCAATACCTGCGTGAGATATTGACCAAACTACCCTGCACCGAAACGGTTGAGGAGCTTGAGGATTTGTTTCCTTGGAATATTAATATGGCCATTCAGTTATATACAACATATTTAGAGGATGTTATCGGTATTCAAACGATAGGCAATATAGATTGATGTAGCACTTGAGAAATCAGTGGGATAAATCAATAGGCGACAACTACCCTGACACAGGAGGCAGTGGGTGAGGCCGTTATTTTTGCTCTGAAGTCACGGATTCAAATGCCAGAAAATCAATAGTTAATGAACTAAAATAAAATTCTGTTATCTATTTTAATGAGAGAATAAAAAATAGTTAAGCTATTAAAATATTAACATGCTTTAAAATGGTTCCTAATAGTTTCCAGTTTTATTGCTGTCTATGGAGGTTATGAAGGACTATGAAGAAACAATTTTTTTTCGGGCTGCTGATGCTCTGCCTATTTCTTACGTCGCGTGCGAGCTTTGCGCTCAGTACGGGGTGGATGGTTAGTCCGCAACAGCCGAATGTCAAAGTACGACTACTTCTCAGTGATATAACTGATCCAGTGGTGGGCACCGTGACCGGTGGTCTGGAAGTGCAGCTCAATGACGACTGGAAAACTTACTGGAGATCCCCAGGAGAAGGTGGCATTGCCCCAGAGGCCACATGGCAGGCTTCCGACAATTTGCACCATGTAGAATGGCTATGGCCGTTGCCTGAGCGCTTTGAATTCTCGGGGATACATTCGCTTGGGTATAAACAAAATATCGTTTTTCCCATGATGTTTTATATTAATGATTTCGATCAGCCTGTAAGGCTGTCAGGTGATTTCCATATTCCTTCCTGTTCGACCACTTGCGTCATCTCAGATTATCCACTGGCACTGTCATTTACGCCGTCTGAATTGTTGCCAGATACCGTGTCCGAGCTGGCAATTAACGAGGCATTGTCCCGTGTGCCCAGCCTGATGCCGGAAAGCGGCATTAACGAAGTGGCAGCCGTCTGGGATAACACACAGCAGATATTGCGTGTTACGGCCCAACGGCATGATGGTTGGGCGAAGTCGGATGTGATTGTTGATGGTGTGGAAGATGTGGTCTTCGGTCTGCCAACCCAGGTGTTGCAGGGTGAGCAACTGATAGCTGACATACCGGTTAGCAGTTGGCTGGAGGATGTTGATCTCAGCAATCAAGCGCTGGCAGTGACATTCGTCGGTGACGATTATGTAAAAGAGGTACAGGTGATCGCTCAGAAAGGGGAGTTTTCTGATGACATAGATGACATAAAAGGCGATAGTCTTTTATATTTATTGGGATTCGCTTTGCTGGGCGGCTTAATTTTGAACCTGATGCCTTGTGTTTTGCCCGTTCTGGGTATGAAGCTCGCATCTCTAGTTATGGCTTCCGGACAATCTCAATCACAGGTGCGTCGACAATTCTTGAGTTCTGCAGCCGGTATTCTGTTTTCGTTCTGGTTATTGGCTACAGGACTGTTGGTACTCAAAGCTGTCGGGGCGCAGGTTGGTTGGGGGATCCAGTTTCAAAATCCGTGGTTCATTGGTTTTATGATTCTGGTGACGACGCTTTTTTCTGCAAACCTACTCTCCTGCTTTGAAATCCAGCTACCTTCTTCCTTGTCGTCACGGCTTGCCCTGGCGGGTGATAATGGTCTAGTGGGTAGCTTTGTTCAGGGTATGTTAGCAACATTACTGGCGACGCCCTGCTCAGCCCCTTTTCTGGGAACTGCTGTGGCCTTTGCGCTGGTCTCGGACTCTCTCACCCTTTGGATGATCTTTACTTCGTTGGGCATAGGCATGGCTGCACCGTATCTGTTGCTATCCATTTGCCCTGGGCTGCTGCGTCATATGCCAAAGCCGGGCGCATGGATGAATACTCTACGTTATGTATTGGGTCTATTGTTGTTGGGAACGACTGGATGGCTTGTCAGTGTGTTGCGCAGTCATCTATCCATTTTCTGGGTATTAGTCGTAGCGATGGTTCCGGCATTTCTGTTGTTTTATTCACTGATTCGAGCTACAAAACCAGTTGAAAATCGTGGTCTGGTGTCGGTTGTAGCACTGTGTCTGTCGTTCGTGTTGGTGGTATTTGGTAACTGGAGCTTGGAATATTTCGACAAAGGGGCAGAACCGAATACTGCTTTGAACTGGACGGTATTTGATGAAGGACAAATAGAGTCCGAAGTTAAGGCGGGTCATGTGGTGTTCGTTGATATCACCGCAGACTGGTGTATAACCTGTCAAGCGAATAAGTCGGGTGTACTAAACCGCAGCATGGTTATCGAAGCCCTCAACGCGCCCAACGTTGTGCTGATGCAGGGTGACTGGACCAAACCTTCCAAGCTCATTAGCCCGTTTTTGAATCAACATAACCGTTATGGTGTACCGTTTAATATTATTTATGGTCCAAGAGCGAAAGAGGGTATTACGTTGCCAGTAATTTTGACCCGTGACATCGTTATGGGCGCCTTACGCAAGGCAGAAAGTTCACAGGAGAACGAAGCATGAAAATGATTCCTCAACAATGGGTGATCCGGCTGATGACAGTACTCTTTTTGTCTTTCCCTGTGCTTGCGACAGTGCCTGATGCGAGACAACCAGAATCTGTTGATGCATTAGTCCGCAAGACGCCATTAGAAAATCCTGAAGTGCTAACGGATCAGCACAATCAGTTACAGCAGGCAGTAGAGGCTGAGGCTACTCGTCTGGCTCAACAAAAAACGCTCACAACGTATCACGAGGCACTGTTTGAAAATCGCAATGATCCTGTGCAGGGTAGCAATAATAGTCAGTTAACTATCGTTTACTTTTTTGATTACAACTGCTCTATCTGCAAGCGACAGGATGAGGTTATGCGTAATATCATGCAGGCGTTTCCACAAGTTCGAGTGGTATATAAAGATATGCCGATATTGACTAAGTCCTCGCTTGAGGCAGCAAAAATGACGTTAGCCGTTTATCGTCAAGCGCCAGGACAGTATGCCGATTTGCATCGCCGCCTGCTGTCAAAACCAGGCTCGCACAATAGCAACTCAGTTCAGGCAGCCATTAGATTCGAAGGGTTTGATCCAGATTTTCTCAAGAAAACGATGAGGCCTGATATTTCTCAGCACATCGCCCAAAACATCGAAATTGCTCATGAGCTGGGTATTAAGACTGTGCCTGCACTGGTTTTTCATGACCGCGTAGTTGACAACTCTATGGATGAAAACGCGTTGACGAACTTGATTAAAAATTACCTGTAAAACTAAGGCGGATCGGAGGGTATTACACGATACTATCCGGTCATCAGAGCTGTTATAAACGGGCCGTTTACCGATCTGAGAACAGGTTGCCTATTCAGTAAAGGCTCATGCCATGACGAGCCTGCTAAAAAATAAACATAGTGTTCGCCCTTACCACTGTATTGTTGTGTAATAGTGTTGAGGCAATTACACTTTTAGCAGGAGTTGCTCTCATTTTTTTCTAAGTGTGCGTGTTGGTCTGTTGCGTTAAAGATGATGTCACACCAAACATTGTTGAGCTGAGATGACTGTCACTGGTTACTCCAACAATTAATACTTTGTTCTGAGTCATTGGCAAATATGCTATTGTATGACGATGTGCATTGGCAGGGTTCGCGATGGACTTTTTGTATTTTAACAGTGTGTCGTTAATAAACGGAACACCCTTTAACTGTTTAATATAGGCACAGTTGGAACTCCATTTGACATGTTCCACTTCAGGGTCATCAAAGGTGGTCCACAGTATTATCCCGATACCACAATAAAAACAAACGGCGAGATCACCATAGTAGGAATAGAAAAAACCTGATGTGGCCATAGATTCAGCCGTTTGATAAGCTGCGTGCGGCCAAGCTTGTTGAGTGAAGCTTTTTACCCTGTCATCTAAACAGGCAAAAGATTTATAGGCGGAATTGGCCATATCTGCATTTGATAATATTATGTGATCTCTGACGATACCTGATGATTGATCTGGCAGAGTGGCTGTGTAGGCATGTGAGTTCGAGCTAGCCTCCCCTGGAATACTGGGACTGGGGGAGTGTCTGTGTGGGTAGTTTGTGGCTAGACTCTCTTCTCTGGATGTGGCCAGCTGGTTACTGTTTGATGCGGATGCTGTATTTTCAGAATTTGTTTTGAATAAATGACAGTGGGGCTCGTGAAATTTATTGGTTAAGTTTGCTAAACAATATTGTTTAGCAATTTCAAATGGAACACTTTTATGGCATTGACTACAATGGAATTCTTCTGCTCTAGTGCGAAAGGAACCCTCTTTTACTAGATTTAATGCACATTGGTTGAAACGACGGCTTAATAATACGGCACCTTGACCCATAAACATTAACTGAGTTCTTATCTGGTTCATGGAAGCTAGATCCTGACATGTATAGTTTCCTGTAGTGAGAACAGAGCAGATAGTATGAGTGTTAACCATTGGGTTGGATTGTGCTGATTCGTTGCTTTTTCTGATGGCCTCTGTATTGGTAGCATGTTGTTGAAAAAAAACACAATTAGCTTCGTGGAAGTTATCGATTATTCTATCTTTAATATATTCTTGGCACTTTTTAGCGACAACGCTTTTGTGGCAGTTTGAGCAGTGAATTTGATGAACGTTGCTGCGGAAGCAACCAGATTTTACAATTCTTGAAATAAAATCTTGTGTTTCTGGTTGCAGACCTGAACGTTTTGTAATGAAATATATTGACTCAAGCCTCTGTTCGTATCTATTATGGGTATCCGTATCAGATGATTCTTGGCACGATTTTTTATTGATACAAACGACAGAACACGGCGGGTTGCTATTACTGCTGTTAATTGAATTCATAAAGCGATTGTTTTCCTAGGTCTATTGGTTTTAACAGTTAATCTTAATTAGGCATAGCACCACTGTTCAGTAAGATATTAACCTATTGTTTGTAAACTGTAATTCCCAGTGAGTGCTTACTACTACCAGTAATATTTGTATGATAATCCTGACTTATCAGATTATTGGTAATTTCAAGATTTTCAAAATCAGTAGGTTTGATAATTAACCCATAAAATAAATCCTCGTAGTTAAAATAAAAGAAATACTGTGTTTTGAGTCATTTATTAACAAAATAGTTCATTAATCGTCTCAATGATTTTTTTGTACACGGTCTGAGCTTGCGCATCATGTGCAGCATTTCAGTCGATTGCGCTTATTGTATTAATTCAGCTTCTGACAAAGCTAATTGCTTTTGCTGTGATGGTTTTCTCATGGCTGCCTCAATTGATTGAGGCACTTATTATCAACTTATCGACGTTTGAATTTTAATGGGGTAGTACGTGGATTAATTGGCGCTTACTTTTTTGTTGGCGTGGTCAACAATATTAACAATAGTAACGTGCTTTCCTTATTGAGTGGGAACTAAATTAGAATTAAATGACTCCAATATGATGCGGTGTGGTGGTGGTGTGAAATAATTTGGCTAGGGTGAATTAATATGGAATACAGTACAGCATGCAATGATTGCATAGGTCGGGCTTTTGATATTTTATTCAATGGCCAAAACATGAAGGATGAAGATCTTGTATATTTAGATGATCTATCTATCAAGGTTATTGATCTTGATGCCAGTCCAATTGAAAGTCAACACTCACTTAAAAAACTGTTATATGAAAAGCTGAGTAGCGCTGGTAGAAAAAGTTTGGCAAAAAGATCAATTGAAGAACGGTCTATCACATATAAAGATCTTAAGTTAGTATCTCATTACATAAATAATCCACGAACAAAGCAAACACTTCTAGATCGTGGATATCAGCAATTGAGTTCTAATTATAATAGCCTTCCTGATTTAGTTAAGAAAGATATGGGAAAACATGAAATTCTAAGATTCCCAGATAATATTCATATTCTACATCTAATGATGACTTGTCATAATCTTAAGAGAGATTCACTGGCCTTGAAAAAGCATCTTACTACTAAATGCATGGATATTGACGCTAACAGCCGTTATGAGGATCTTGAAGAAGAGCATGAAGAGTGCTCCGAAATGATCTTCAGTGTATCACCAATTGTTGAAAAATTAAACGATCATATAGCATATGCCGCCACTTTATATGACTTATATGGTATCTGGAAACTGGAAGACTCAGATAAGTGGAATCGGTGCATTCTTGATCCTACCATCTTGTCTCATGTCCACCCTTCATTGATAGAGCATTCTTCTAATACGTTGCATAAAGATGAGTTACAAGACGTTAATATTGACTCATTATTCAAAAAAGAAGATACGGTCAGCCAAGAAGCAATAGAATGCTCTGCTAATCTCCCCAGTACGATATTTTCTGAGCTTGATATATTAGACTTAGGCCAATATTCGCTGATTGCTGAGAAAGCCACTGAATCATCACCGTTAATGTCTGATGATGAGACAACAAATAACGATATCTCATTACAATTACAGCCGGAGTCAATACTTGAGAGTAAAGACAAAGTTGCTAACAAAGAAGCAATAGAATGCTCTGCTAATCTCCCCAGTACGATATTTTCTGAGCTTGATATATTAGACTTAGGCCAATATTCGCTGATTGCTGAGAAAGCCACTGAATCATCACCGTTAATGTCTGATGCTGAGACAACAAATAACGATATCTCATTACAATTACAGCCGGAGTCAATACTTGAGAGTAAAGACAAAGTTGCTAACAAAGAAGCAATAGAATGCTCTGCTAATCTCCCCAGTACGATATTTTCTGAGCTTGATATATTAGACTTAGGCCAATATTCGCTGATTGCTGAG
>JAGLCE010000058.1 GCA_023146365.1 Endozoicomonadaceae bacterium | reverse complement strand
CGCTTTTACCGGTCGCCAAGAGAGCACTGACTGTTCGAATCAACTCAATATTGGGTATGCCGTGCCTTTTCTTAACGGTGCGCAGGGTTTTCTTGAGTGTTGTTTGTTGATTTATGGCATAACCGATGAAATACAGGCCCGCAGTCGGGGTATAAAATTCGGTGTCAGATTGTTCTATTTTCAATTTCACGAAAACTCACCCTGCAAGTGAAATACTTAGATGGGTCTGTTTTACCTGTTAGGCCTTGTCCTGCCTGGGGTTAAGGTCATTATTTTTGCTTTGAAGTCACGGATTCAGGTTTATATTAACCATTGTTCGTGGAGTGCGTAATGTCAATCGTATTGCGAGTGGAATAATATTTTTCAGATAATTCTAAAAAAAGATGGAAGGGTTTTCCATATGACTTTTGCATCGCTTGCTTGTCTTTATTATTCTTAGGCTGGTCATAAACAATATCTTTCATAATATGTGCTACTGTCGATAAATGTCCGCATATCTGTCTTTTGACACGAGGCGATGCGTATTTAAATACTTCATTCAACTCCTGAGAAATAATAAGATCAGGATTATTTTTCCAGCCATTTGGAAGGCCGTTAACCTGCCAGAGGTCAGTTATTTTTTCAATACTTGAGTACATCATACACAATATAGATTGCCTTATCTCTTTTTTTAAATTTTCGATAGAATCTTTTTTCCTATTTGATTCTAAAGTGAGCGCATAGCTATTAAAGCTTTTATCTCTTAGTGACCATGCTTTATTTTGGATAATGACCATCTTAACAACAGGGTTGGTGTATTGTTTTATAAGATCGTCATGTTTATTAAGTAGTGCTGTATAATTAATGTTAACTGAAAGAAGTAATTCACCCGTTAACTTATACCGATCATTTCTTGTTTCATGCATCGCATGCTCAACTACGTCATAAGTCAAACATGTCAGTGATTGTCTATATGGCACTGTTTTATAATCAACAATTGAACATAATTCTTTATCATGTTTTTCTTCTGTTTCCGAACAATTTTTTGTTTTTATTTCTTCAAGCATTACTGTGTTTACGGACTCTGATTGATTCATTTCCAGTCTGCTAGTATCTAATGATATACTTCCGTCACTGTTTAAACTAGCAGCTGGCAGGGTAGAACTAGTCTTGTCAACTGATTTTATGTGTAGTTTACTATCACTTACTGTATTTTTATTGCTACCCTTATTCGATTTATTGGTTTTTTGCTCTTTTTGCTCTTTACTTACTTCAAATTCTAAAATTTTATTTAAACATTCAGGGTGTGATTCTGCTAACCTTTTCATATGTTCCTGAACACTATTTAATAGGCAGTTTTCAGCGCTTGATTTTTTAAAAATTTTTAATTTTGTTTCTAGAATAGCAAGAGAATTGTACGCATCATTGTAACGCCCAAGCTGTTCTTGAATATGTGAAATAGGCTTTAAAAATTCTTTCCTAGTAGCTGCCACTTCAGTTAAATGACGTATAGCGATTTCAAAATTAATATTTTTTTCTGAATTATCATCATTCATTTTTTCTGCAATTTTTTTCATAAGGATTCCTTTAAGGGGGTCGACAATATACTTTAAATGATTATGAAAATTAGTCTCTTTTTCTATTTTATCCAAGAATATTAACGCCAATTTAAATTCTTCACTTGCAATACTGCATAACGCGTGGTAGAAGTAAGGGCAGTTAAAATTTGTTGCTTCCAAAATAAATCTGCCTTTTTCCCAGTCGGCGATTAAGAAAAAATAAAGTGCAATTCGTCCCCTCCACTCTAAGTTAGCAGGTGATCTAGTTATGTAATGAGACCTTTTGTAATAATCATAAATAAAAAGCATTTCATGTTTAATTTTATCTAACTGTTCCGAGTTTTGTTTTAATTCTATGAGGCAACTAATCGCACGTTCAGGATTAATTAAAGTTGAACTTTTAAGAGGGCGATGATGACTTTGAATGAAAAATCCAAAATCATCCCATAGTATTATCAGCAAAGGCAACGCGGTGTGTTTTGAAGACGCTTCTAAACAGTTTCTAAAATCTTCTTCAGAGTCAATTAGTTCACTGACGTAAATAATCATCATACGTGCAGTTGTTACATCACGTTCATTATTTGATTTATCTATTACAATTTTTAAGAATATATTTATTAATTTATTGTTTTTTTTCATATCCGAGCAAAGAGTAAAATATATTTTTTTTGCTGTTCTGGAATCAATGATCCAGTGCAATCCATTGGATACAGCCCATTGCATCATCTTTATGCATCTATCATGACAACAAGAAATTCCCTCTTGTTTTATTTTAGAACTGTCAGGCGTATCATATTTTAATATGTCACATACATTATGCTGTTTATGGAATAATACATCTGTTATTTCTGTTAAATATTTCGCCAAAACTGTCATCCACAAAAAGCATATTGATTCAACTTGATGCTGAGAAAAAAGATTATGTTCAAATTCTTTTTTCAATGTATATATGAAATCTTCCAGAAGCGGAATATTTTGCAAATCTATATTATCGCTGTTGACACGTGAATTTGATCCAAGACGGTATAATTCATAGCAGGCTAATATTTTTTGATCGTACTTACTTAAGTAATTGTCATTTTCGGACAAAAAAATCAAATCATTTTTTTTTAAGTCATGGTATAATTTTTCATCTTTATGACGTATCACTTCCACTAATTTAGATTTAATGAGAAATTTTGATATCATTTTACATTCCTGAGAATAAGGCATTTTTGTTTTTGCTCTATGTTCAAAATAAGCTCTTCTATTTGAAACATAATTCTCTAAAAAAGAGTATGATTTTTTGTTTGATTTTTTAAATTGATCCAGCGTCTTTTTTGTTATTTCAGAAGGAGATCTTAATAACAACTGAAGAATACAATCTGGTTCATCCATGGATATATACTTAACGTATATATCAATTTCATCACACAGTTCTAGTATCTTATTATTCAGAAATGAACTCTCTGTTTCTCCCATTAATTCAAGACGATGTCCTAACATGAATCGCTCCGACATCAACATAAGCCATTTATGCTTTTTTTCTATTGTCTCTCTAGATTGGCCCATGAACTCTTCAAGTTTCAGGGTGGCAGCAACAAAATCTTCTTGCCTACATTCTAAAATATCGTAACGTCCAAATAATAAACGCTCAGCTTTAAGATTAATACTATTATCTAAAATAATAGTAGGAGTGTCTACTATTTCCAAACTTCTTTCCGAATCTGACAAATAACATGCACCACCTTCCGCACTCGGAAATTTAGATTCAACATTTACAAACTTAACTGCGTCTTTTTTATCGGTTTTATCGATTGAATCATCAGTTTCAGTGTTTATAGATTCTTTTATCGAAGTCTTGGATATATCCATTTTAATTACCATTTTGTTTCAGGTTTAGTGAAAATAGTCGCATATTTGACATTTAAAGCAAGCAGATAGTTCATTACTTATTATGAATAACAATTCACCTAAACTAATCCATCGTAAGTGAGCATCAATTTAAAGTTGAGCTGGATTAATACAATAAGTGCAATCGACTAAATTTCATAGGTGAGTCAGCTACTGTATATTTCACAGCTCTTACACTAAGCAATAGATGTCAGGAATGAGACCACAAACGAGACAATACAAGCAGATGACTCAAGGTAAACGATATCAAATTGAAGCCCTTCTTGGTATAGGCTGCATGCAGAAAACAATAGCCGTGTTAGCAGGGCAAAAACATGATCATATATTAATCAGTCCAAGCACTTTCATCATGTAGTTTTCGCACCACCCACAATTTTTTCGTTTGTTCTTGATACCTGCCTTAACAGAAGTATCCAGTTTGAGAAGATTGAGAGTCATCTGTCTTGCAATAGCCAAGTTCTCAGCAGCAAAGCCTTCTCTTGCCCTGCAACGATCTTCATCAAAAGCCACATCAAGAACCCAGTGCAGTTGATTCTCTATCAGCCAGTGCTTTCTTGTGGCTTGCAGTATTTCGTCAGCAAACAGTTTTCGGCTTGATATGAAGTAGCGAATCAGTGTATTTCCCTTTCCTTTTTTCTGACTGTCCAACTGAACGGCAGCCATGGTTTTTGCTTTCCAATCACCAGCATTTGAATCTGCGATAATATCATTGATCACCCAACATCGACGATGTTCAACACGACCATGTGACTGGCCTTTCTGCTCGGAAAACGCTTGGTCTGGCGCATCTTTCGGGTTGTCTTGCCAATACTGTTCAAAAGCTCGAGTCAGCTCGCCATAGAGCTTTTTCTGATTACCTTGCACGGCAATCGGATAGTCAGCATCCTTCTTAAAAATTGCTGTGATAATTTTCTTTTGGCAGCCCATTGCATCAATAGTGACCAGGCTGCCACTGAGTTCAAGGAGCTTGAGAAGCTCGGGAATGGTGGTAATCTCATTAGACTTGGCATTCACATTATACTAACCCAGTGATAACCCTGCTTCTGTGCATCAGGCATTGACCATATGAATGGCGTCTTTACCCTTGTTCCAGGCTGAGCCTTTAATGGTCTTGCCATCAAGGGCAACCACTCTACCGTTAGACAGCTCCAATCCGACAATAACATCCCGTATCCACTGGATAAAAATCTGGCGAAATTCATCAGAGTCAATGGCCGCAAAGACTCGATTGAAGGTAATAGCAACAGGAATACCACCAGGTAGTTTCAGATGCCTTCGAAGCCACTTTTCTTTCGTCACGCCGAATCATCGAATACTGTTCCAGTCGTCTGCTCCACAAAGAATGGCGCAGACTGATATGAACATGATGTCAGCCAGGATGTGAGTGGTTTTCTTTGGATCACGCAGATCAGTGAGCGTACTAAATTTGAAAAACAGAGATTTTGCAGACATTATCGCCTAGGGATCAGGAAAAAAGCGCCATTTTACAGGTTTTCAGGCTGTTTGACTGTTCAAATAACGTTCATGTTTTTGCCCTGGGGTCATGGTGCTCATGTATACAGTGGAAATTACAGGGCATATCCGAAATAGACTATCTATTCGATTAGTCAAATATGTGGATGCCCCATACTTTTTGAAAAATTCTACTTACTTTAATAGAAATCAGGATTTACCAATAATCGTCTAACTGATCAAACATCATATTGTTATCTGGATGCAAAGCTTGTTGTTGCAGTGTTTTTGCAAGCTCGTAAAATACACCACCTTCTGTAGTAGACTCTTGTATGTAATAAATCATCAGTCTATTGGTCTCATCATACATAAACTGTAAGAATTGAAGATGCATATTATTTTCTATCACGAAATCAAGGCAAGAAGATTTCTTATTAATAACCTTATAATCTTTACATTCAGTTTTGATATTTCCAGACTGTCCTATACTATGCATTATGTGACGTATGTAAGGATCATCAAATTCAGGAAATTCTTCACAGACTCTCAGTTCATATATAATTTCCCTATCTATTTTTAAGAATCTCTCTCGTTGATTTAATGATATTGTTGGTTTATTTCTTGATTGATTATAACGATAAGCTTTTAAAATCTCATTATTACTAATGCTTGAGCAAATATTTTTTATCGATTCATAATGAGTGTCATTAGGGGCATTAATAAATAATTTATTGATAAACTTCCATGAATCCAGAACTGATTGATCAACTCTGCCTTCGAAACTTATATCTAATGCATCATGTAAATACGGCTTTCTGAAACATTCAGCTAAATTAGCTGTACTTGCCCCTGGAGCATATATGGGAATAGTTGCATGAAAACAGAGCATATTCATCACAAGTTTTGGTAGAATAAGAAACTTAACAACAGCTATTTCTTTAATGTTCATTATTCCTTTTTCTGTTAAACTTTGAAGATCACTAAACTTGAAAAAAGGAATACATTTTTTATTTTTTAATTCTATACATTTTATTTTTTCGAATGTAGGTAACACATCATAACAATGACGATTACGATAATTGTTAACTGAAATAATAATAACAGGCTTGTTTGGGAAACATTCTGTTACTGCTTGTCCGTATATTTTATATTGTTTTTCATGCACACCTTTTGCATTATAAAATAATGATAAACATATTTTATTTTGTTTTGCCATCGTAAATATTTGCATGAAAAATTCAACCGTATGCATGATATTTTCGTTGAAACCAAAAGGCGTTATTGATGAAATATCGAGAAAACTGCAATGAATATTATTCCTTAATTGTAATTGATTCGTATAATCGCACATTTCATATGGATATACGGGCAAATGATTATTGAGGTTTTTTATAACGTTACGCTTATAGAATATTGGAAAAAAAGCATAATTGGTAATCATAAGAGGATTGAATTTTACATTGTGATATACTCCTTCATCTCCTATGAGAACATCATGGTTTGTGTTAGTACTTACATATAACTGATTTGATTTTACTAACATGTTCTTGCTTAAATGAGTTGATGTATATATATAAGGAACCCCAAATATGTGATCACTTGTACAATCATGATCTTCTATGTTTTTTTTTGGGGTATTTTTCAGCTGGAGACATGCCAGCAATAAGGGGAACTAGCATATTTTGAAAGGAAAGGTGAAAAATTTTACCTTCATCGGAAGGGTCTTCACTCACAAAACGTACTAATTTAAGGTTTTCAGATGCTATCTTCATGAAATTTCTTAAAAACTCTACACACAGATTAAAATCACCATATCCATCTGTATTTCCGTAAAGATCCACAAAAAAAATAATTTCTTCAATATGTATTGCTCTTTTTCTAACGGAGTTTACTCGTTCTATAGAAGCCTCTGAGACAGGCATTTTTTTGAGTTCGTTAATAAATAAACTCCATCGTTCTTCTTGGACTGTTTTTCTTTTTCTTTTCCCTATTATTTCCGCTGAAGCATTAAGGTTTTTCAATTCTTCTTTTATGACGCTGGAATTAACCGCTTCTGGTGTGATGTGTGCGTTAGCTGAATCATTTATAAAAGATAGATGTTTTATATTGTACGAATTCAAAGGAATAGTTGTTAGTTGATCGGATTGACTACTCCCAGATGTTTGTGGTTTTACATCTCGATCACTTAGGACTGGTGATGAATTGATTTCTTTTGACGTTGTTAATTTACCCACGCTAAACGACTGAAATGTGGGTTTAATGTCAATCTGATCATTTGTAGAAAATGAGTCTTCTTCTCTATTAAAAAAATCATGGGAAATAGGGTCTGTCTTTTTTATTTCTGGCTTCATTATATTTGTACTCTGAAAAATTTATCATCCACCTCAATTGGAGTCTGCTTATCGCATATAGTTCCCAAGTGTCTACAATAATTTAAACTGACACATTTAGAATGGATTTGAGAGCCCGCAGCTATTGCAAACAAGTCTCACATTCTATGAAAGCACCAGCTGAGAGGAGCCGGTGTATTGGTCAAAAAATATGGGCACCGATAAATAAATCGGCATCCAGACCTATGTACGGGATTCACCCTGCTGGCCCTTGTGGTCAATAACGTTGAGTTCAAGGATGGAGAGCAGGTAACGAGTCAATCAGATCGGAACGCCGCCTGATGCCCATACACCACATTTGACAATATTTCCACTGGCATTATGGTGAAGCGAAACAGCTTCCTTTGAATAAACATTTGCGGCCAGTCAAGTCTCTATTCAAACTAGGACTAGATATGCTTCGTAGAGTGTTAAAAAATTAATGTTCAAAAAATGATCAGATAGACTTCAAAACTCTGCTTCAAGTTTTGTCCCGTACATAGCTGAAGTGCTTTAAGATCTTGTTAAAAATCAAATGATTGGGTCATGTGTCATTCCTGTTTTAGATATTCTACTAAAATGACACATAATTATGAACACTACCGAAGTCATTGCTGACAGAATTTCCGCTTTGTTTTATGTGCAACTACTTTGCTTCCAAAAATAATAAATATAATATAGTTGTTTGCTATTATAGAATGGCAGCATCTTATTATTAATTTCGCTTTTACCTGAAATTAAATCTTTCAGCATGCCAAAAACCAAATCTAGGTTTTTATTTTTTTTTGCCTGATAGCATACTAAATTGATTGAAAAAAACATATCTTTCCCCATATGATTTTTATCATCATATTGATGCACACTACCACGCAAAGCACCTTCAACTATTGCTGAAATATAAACCGTAGAATTAGCATAAGCATTAGCTTGATCTATAATACATTCTTCAGCATCTATTAAATGTTTATGCCAAGCACTATGATCTATAAAATAATCGAATGAAGTTAAATTATCTTGATCGGCACCATGTGGTTTTATTTCATCAGGAAGAATTTCCGTCAGCCTGTTAAGATTATTTAAAAAATAAATATTGTTTTTCTGTATATTTTCATCTTCACTTGCTGCATTGCATTCAATCTCATTTATTTTTTGTCTTGTATATTCTAATAAAGGTGAAACAATGTAATCATTAAATTGTAATAGCGTATTTCGTTTTTCAACTCCTAGCTTATTTAATATATAGACATGCAATAAATCATGAGCATAAGCTAGCTTGCCAGACCATACACCATCTGGAGTTTCTAATGTTTTCAGATCAGGAAACGGTAAGGCTATTGGGTGTGCACCTTCTCTCCTTAATTCTAGCAACCCATATTTATCTCCGTAGCCAAATGTAGGCCTCATGTTAATTCTTTTATCTTTTCCCACACTTTCAAGAAATTTAAAACAAGAATAAAAAGATACAAACGTAAAACTCATTTCCAATTTATTAACATCTGGCGAATGCGTAAACTTGACTTCCTTACATAATTTTACATTTCTACTGCTATTATAACACCAGTATGATATCTCCTCAAATGGTGAAGAAGGTTTAATAAAAGGCATCTTATTATGCATATAATTTAATATATTATTATCTACTGAATTAAAATATATTTTATATTTCACATCATTAAGATCACTCCACTCAATTGCTTTACCTTCATTATCTTTGTGTCGTATTTCAAATGATTTTACGAATGAAGAAATATCTGCATGTGTAGATTTTTCTGGATGAAACATGAGCGATAGACTAAGCCAATGATAATACTCTAAAAATTGCATTGCTGAAATCTTGTTGTTTTTTAAAGCCCAATATATTGTCCTATAAGTATCGATATCCATATGGACTGACGAAGTTGGGCTTTCATTCATGAGATCTGTGAATTTAGATTCATAAGAGTTATTATTAGCTATATTATCTAATATACTTTTTTCATCTTTACTTATATAATAATATAAATATTCCAACAAACCTGATTCGACTGATACTCTTTCTGGCATGTTACATGGCTGAGCAGACATAACAGATATAGAAAATTCTCTGGTAATTATTTTTTCTGATATTGGGCATGGCATATGCTCCAAATCACTTATATCAATATGGTTGTAGTTATAGTTGTTCTTAGAATGCAGAAGGCAAGTGTTACATGCGACGCAATATATCTTTCCTTTTTCATTATTGTTTTTTATTAACATAAATCCTGCTTTCGCTACATCTACCACAGATACACTTTTATTATTTTTAAAGAGTGATCCACATCCTTCAAATGTCGATTCTCGATCAGATGTAGTGAGTCCTATGAGTATCCTAATCGGCAATTCTACTTCTGTCTTCTTGTTATTGAATTCACATGTCATCCTGACCTTGTTAAAGGTATCCTGACTGGAATATTTTCTAATAACATCAGAAGTTGGCACTTTATCTTCTATCATATTAATTGTTGCATACATAACTACATCCTATTCATGCTTTTACTAGTATCTAACTATTGTAGACAACATAATAATTGCTAAGTTCTCCATGGCAAAAATATAAATATTATTATTTATGGTTCTGGTGAACCATAGCTATGGTGGTCTCTTTACTTAGTTGTCGGGTCTCGCCTGATTATTTTTGCTTTGAAGTCAAGGATTCAGGTCATAGTCAAATGCTGAGGTCTCTCAGTACTTTTATTATAATCGGAAGCAAAACAGTAGCGCTAAATAAAATAATGTTGCCTTTTATTATGCATCTGCAGATTGGTCCTGCTCTGAATCCTTCCAATTTATTATTAATCATGGGACTGAGCAGAGTGCTAAAAAAACCAGTTGCAAAGCCACAGAGTTGCCTTTGATTTGAGATTTCTTTTGAATCATTAATGCTGTCTTTCACCTTACAACCGAAATTATGAAAGACTTGCCTGTTGGCATCCCTATCCAAACAGATCATATAATTTTCGGCATCGTGACCACTAACAGTTCTGTGGCACTGGGAGCAGTGAATATTATGCTCGTTAGTAGCAAAGCATCCGTCAGCTGACAGCCATAAAAATGCTTCTTGCAATAGTGGTTTAGACCAGTGAACTGTGCCCAGCGAAACCCACCTAGCTTCTTGCAATAATGGTTTAGACCAAGGAATTGTGCTCATCGAAGTCAACCTAGTAGGGGCGTCCACTGATAAATCGTAACATGTTTGGTTGGTATTGCTGACTCTTAAGCAAATACAAGAGCAGGTTATAGGCATGAAAAAAATCCTTATGTTGGGTTGCATTTAATATGAAATAGTTACAGTTAGTGCGTATTTCACCTGATGATATATTGGATTCAAAATAGTGAATAAAAGTTCAATCGATAGCCCTATAATATCAGAAACCTGAATCCGTGACTTATTGATTGCTTGCACAGTTTCCCGAACTTAAGAACACAGAATGAGGCTCAGGATTCAACTTTGTACTGAGAATTGTCCGCAATTTATTTTAAAACATATAAATATTGAGATATGGTGATTTCTGGTGTATGGGAAAAAGATAGAGAGGATGGCGTATCCTGTTGATTGATCTCTGCAGATCAACAACCAACAGAAGGTGATACGCCATGTCGAAGGTTACCCTGACAGCTCTTTCACAACCAGAGAATAGTACCGGCGATTCACTTTCCGAATGACTCAGATCAGGTGCGCGTCGGTTGATCTCCCAGGCAGTCGAGGCCGAGTTGCAGACGTTACTCGATCAGCATGCTGACGTGCGACTATCTGATGGTCGGCAGGCCGTGGTTCGCAACGGTCATTTGCCCGAGCGAACGGTGCAGACGGGCATCGGGAATGTTGAGGTTAAAGTACGCGATCTCAGCGGATCTGGAATCAGATTCAACAGCAACCTTCTGCCTCCTTATCTTAAGCGAGCGCGCAGTGTTGAAGAGCTATTGCCATGGCTGTACCTGAAAGGAATCTCCACTGGAGACTTCCAGGAATCATTAGCATCACTGCTGGGTGATCAGGCCAAAGGGCTGTCGGCCAATACGATTTCCCGGCTTAAAGTCAAATGGCAGGAGGAGCACGGGCAATGGAGTCGTCGCGATCTGAATAACAAACGCTATATCTATTTATGGGCTGATGGCGTTTATAGCAATGTGCGGATGGATGACCGATTGTGCCTGCTGGTGATCATCGGAGTTACTGAGCATGGTTGTAAGGAGTTGGTGGCTGTAGAAGACGGTTATCGTGAGTCAACTGCGAGCTGGGAAGAGCGACTGGTCGGCTTACGTGAACGAGGTCTTGAAACGTCTCCGAAGCTTGCGATTGGAGGTGGTGCGTTGGGATTCTGGAAGGCGATAACCAAGACGTATCCGGCCACTCGGCACCAGCGATTGAGTCAACCTTCGCTACGGTTCGCTTACGGACCAAGCGTACCCGCAACTGCGGATCTAAGAGTACGACCTTGGCGATGGTCTTCAAGCTGCTGGAGTCAGCGCAGAAGAACTGGAAAAGGATTAAGGGATTCACCCTGCTGGCCCTTGTGGTTAATAACGTTGAGTTCAAGGATGGAGAGCAGGTAACGAGTCAATCAAATCAGAACGCCGCCTGATGCCCATACACCACATTTGACAATATCTTGCATATTACGATAGCCTTGGGTAACTCATTAGAGAGCCATAAGAACTTGTGATTAAAAAACATACGATGAAGTGAAAGATAATGGATCTAAGGGAAGCACTAGGCGTTTTATCGAAGGCATCGCCATTTGCTGTGGCTACAGCCAATGAGCTGGCAGAGACTGAACTCGATGAGTTGAAGAAATGCCTCTATGTAAAAACGGATATAGAGGTAGCGTTCGAAAAAAAGTTGCTTAGCCTCAAGTCAGATGAAATTATTTTTCTTTGTGGTAGTAGCGGGGATGGCAAGTCTGAAATCCTGACAAAGTACAAGAATGAGCACGAGCGGTATGCCCACTTTCATTTGGATGCGACTCACAGCTTCGAGCCAAAACGTAACGCCATAGATACACTTAATGACATCTTCACTCAATATTCAGATAACCCTAGAGCTTTAGTCGTAGGCATCAATATTGACATGCTAGGAAACTATGCGCGTGGGGAGGATGCTTCGCACTGGGATACGAAAAAGGCCATTAATAGTTTTCTAGATGGAGAGGCTGTTGATTCTCGTTACACATTTTTAGATTTTGAATCATTCCCCAAATTCATCATCAAGGATGGGAAAGTGTCCTCCCCATTCTTTAGTTGCCTGCTTGATAACGTAGTTAAAGACGACAAGGAAAATAAGTTTCGGGAATACTTCAACAAATCCTTATCTGAGCCTAAGGAAAGAATTCTTACCTCAAACTACCTAATGCTGAGAAATCCACATGTGCAGAGCGTTGTTATTGAGTTATTACTAAACGCTCGTATTCGAAAAGATCAGTTTGTCACTGCTCGTATGCTTCTGGATTTTATTTATTGCATTCTGACAGGACCTGAGTACTTGTTCGATAACCTGTTTAACGGAGGCGATAATGAGTTGCTCGAAGTATTGAGTGATTTTGATCCCGGTGTTATTCGTAACCAAAAATTAGACCTGTTTGTGCTTCACCGAACTCTGGAGCTAGAGGATAGTGACTTTCAAAAGTTCGAAGCCTTGGTTAGTGATAAATTTAATATTCCTAAAAGCCTAAGCCAGCAATCTATCGTGCGTTTGTTTTACTTACTGAAAGATGATAATACTCTGGATAATTCTTATCACATAAATTTTAAGGGCTCCTTCAATGAAGCCCCGCTACAAAAATATAAAGAGGTGTGGGGCGCGCACAATTGTTGTTGTGGCGAGAGTGTCGATGAAAAATGGCTGAATGATTTTTATAGCGAGATAGTGCTAAAGGCCATTAATAAATACGCCAATCGCAGCGCTCCGTACCTTTCAAAGAATGAGTTCTATCTATCATCTCATGGCAGCTGTGATCTGTTGGGTCTCGCCTGATGGTATTCCTTTTAGGAGCTACCCATTATTCCTCGCTCAAGAGATACTAGAGGAACTTATTGCGTCACTTCAAGGTGCCCAAGAATGAAGATTCATCCTAGCGCAAGAACCACTCGGATGCTGCGAGAAGAAATACATCACTCGAAAGAGAATCAGGCGTCACTGGCCAAGAAGTATAACGTCACTCGCCTCACTATC
>JAGLCE010000057.1 GCA_023146365.1 Endozoicomonadaceae bacterium | reverse complement strand
TCTTGGTTTCGTGCAAAGGTCTCTAAATATACTGAATACCTCAATATTCTAACAATTCTATAATTAATACTTTTAAAAAAATTATTGTTAACGTCAACATCAAACTAATCTTTCGGAACTATGATCCAATCTGGGCTGTAAAAATTTTTAATGTAACGATTCCATTCCATCAAACTATGCATTTCAAATTTGAATCCCTGCATCGTTAAACTCAGCTCTGTTAACGACAAGTGTCAGCAAACTCTCAAATCCACAGATAGAAATTCAACTCAAAACAGCAACCTTTTTTCTCTAAAAGATTACCGCTCAAACGTTACTTGATATGTTCCAGTACGCCATCCAGTTCATCCAGGCTGTTGTAGCTGATCACCAACTTACCTTTTCCTTTCGCTGAACACTGAATCGCTACACGAGCACCAATCTTCTGAGAGAGATCTTCTTCCAAGGCCTGGATATTTGGATCAACACGTTCAATCTCATTTTTAGGTAAACGCTTTTGCTGCTGCAGACGGCGGACTAAAGTCTCAGTCTGACGGACAGACCAGCCCTTGGCCACCACCAGACGAGCGGCTTCCAGCTGATCACTCCCTTCCAGCCCCAGCAACGTCTTGGCGTGACCCATCTCAATATCACCATGCTCCAGCATCTTCATAACATCTGCCTGAAGCGTCATCAGGCGCAACAGGTTAGTTACCGCAACTCGGGACTTACCTACCGCATCAGCTACTTCCTGCTGTGTCAGCTTAAATTCATCCTTCAACCGTAAAAGCGCCAGTGCTTCTTCTATCGGGTTCAGGTCTTCTCGCTGGATGTTCTCAATAAGCGCCATGGCAATGGCTGATTCATCGGAGATGTCCCGAATGACCGCAGGAATTCTATCCAGTCCCGCTAGCTGGCTGGCACGCCAGCGCCGCTCACCGGCAATAATTTCATAACGGTTTTCATCCACAGGACGCACTACGATCGGCTGAATTACACCCTGAACTTTAATGGAACTGGACAGCTCTTCAAGCGCTTCCTGGTTCATATCCCGGCGTGGCTGGTACTGCCCGAGCTGGATAAATTCCACTGGGATTTCACGCAGCATTTTGTCACGAACCACTCTAACACCTGACCTCAGCGGCTGCTCAGTCGCTTCCATCTGCTGTAGCTCCTTGATGTCGACTGCAACCTGCGAACTTTGCAACAGGGCACCAAGCCCTTTTCCCAAACCGCGTTTTTTTATTGCCATAATCAGAGCTCTGCGAGTGCTGTCTGCCGAGGTGAGACAGCTGGTTTATTGTCAGCCTCTTGACGGCGAATCAGTTCACCGGCCAGAGCCAAATAAGCGATGGAGCCACGGGACGTCTTATCATATTTAAGTACCGGAACACCATGGCTGGGCGCTTCTGCAAGACGAACATTCCGAGGAATGACGCTACGGTATACTTGGTCACCAAAATGTCCGATCAATTGTTTGGAGACCTCAGCGGTCAAACTGTTCCGTTGATCATACATTGTTCGCAGAATCCCTTCGATATGAAGCTTGGGATTCATGGTCCGAGATATACCGTGAATGGTCTCTAATAGTGCTGTCAGACCTTCCAAGGCGTAATATTCACACTGCATCGGAATGATGACACCGTCCGCCGCAACCAGTGCGTTGACGGTTAACATGTTCAAAGAAGGCGGGCAATCAATCAGAATGTAATGATATTCATTACGAATCGATTCCAATGCTTTCTTCAATTGGCACTCCTTTTCGGAGATATCCAGCAGCTCTACTTCAGCGGCAGTCAGATCAGCGTTGGCAGGCAGTACGGCAAAGTCTGCGTCCTCCGCGCCCGCCCCATGGATCGCCTGGCTAATGGTGCAATTATTCACCAAAACGTCATAAGTCGATAACTCCAGCTGATACTTGTCGATCCCGCTACCCGTCGTGGCGTTGCCTTGAGGATCGGTATCGACCATCAATACGCGATGACGGGTAGCCGCCAGCGATGCTGCCAGATTGACACAGGTAGTAGTTTTACCCACACCACCTTTTTGATTAGTTACCGCAAGTATTTTGCTCACACTAAAAACCTGAACGTGTAGCCCGTAAAAATCTGTCCGCATCAGTTTTCGAGGCTTCTATTATGACTAAATGACGCTCTCCATCACAACCGGGAACGGAAAGTTGGATGGAATTAACCTGTTGTATATCGGGTCTGACAGCCTGAAGCTGCGCGAGCTCAAGTTCAGGATGGATGCCTTTCATCGCCAGCCAACGACCACCTTCAGCCATCAGATGACTGGTACTGGTTACCATATCAACCAGCGAACTGAAAGCGCGAGAGGTGATTTCGTCAAAACCGGTTTTGACCTGCCACGTTTCAACACGACAATTTTCAACCATCACATTGTGGAGATCAAGCGCAGTACGAGCCTGCGTCATGAACCGAGTTTTTTTGCCGTTACAGTCCAGTACACTGAACTGCTTTCCTGGACACATAATAGCCAGCGGAATACCTGGCAAACCGGGACCGGAACCAACATCTAGCAGATTGCCATCCGATACATAAGGTATCAGCATAAGGCTGTCAAGGATATGCCGACTAACCATAGCTTTTGGATCACGAATAGCTGTCAGGTTGTAGATCTGATTCCATTGCGTCATCAGTTCAATATAGGCCGTCAGTTGACCCAGTTGCTGATCAGTCGCATAAAGCCCTGCCCCATTAATACCAGCCGCCAGTAAACTCTCTACGCCTTGCACTGTGTACAACCTGTCTGAAAATGGATCATATTTTATGGTAAATACTCTGTTTCGGCTACAGTACAGAGTGGTACACCAATCATTAAGTTAAGGTGCATTAGCGCCTTACTTATATGATTTTTACCAGCATATAGCTGATCACGCCTGTTGTCTTTCCTTAATAATCGAACGTTTTTTCAACTGGATCAGTAGTAATGAGATCGCCGCTGGTGTCACGCCTTGAATTCTTCCGGCCTGACCCAGTGTTTCTGGCCGAGTATCCTTCAGCTTCATTTTTACTTCATTCGATAAACCGGAAATCACATCATAATCGATGTCCACAGGTAAGCGGGTCTCTTCGTGACGGCGTAAACGGTCGATCTCCTCAGCCTGCCGATCAATATAACCTTGATACTTGACCTGAATTTCCACCTGCTCCGCAACTTGTCGATTATCCACCGGGTCACCAGCTAATGGTGCGACATCATCGTATGACAGCTCAGGCCGTCTTAACAGTTCCAGCAAGCTGTATTCACGACTGATAGGATTTTCCAGTTTCACATTAACCCGTTCAGCCGCTGCCGTGTTGGGATGAACGTAGTTTGTGGATAAACGAGCGGTCTCCTTCGCAATCTTTTCTCGCTTTTCACAGAACGATTGCCAGCGCCGATCATCCACCAAGCTCAGTCCACGACCTTTTTCGGTAAGACGCAAATCCGCGTTGTCTTCACGCAGTATCAGACGATACTCCGCCCGGCTGGTAAACATTCGATAAGGCTCGGACGTCCCATTGGTAATCAAATCATCCACCATGACGCCGATATAGGCCTCGTCACGGCGTGGACACCATACATCCTCACCTTTGACCTTTAATGCCGCATTAATGCCTGCCAGCAACCCCTGAGCGCCGGCCTCCTCGTAACCGGTGGTACCGTTGATCTGTCCGGCGAAAAACAAACTACCAATAAATTGGGTTTCCAGCGAACTGCTCAGGTCTCTGGGGTCGAAAAAGTCATACTCTATGGCATAACCGGGACGGCTGATATGGGCAGACTCCATGCCACGGATAGAGCGCACCAGTGCCAGTTGCACATCAAACGGCAAGCTTGTGGATATCCCATTCGGATAGAGTTCGTGTGTTGTCAGCCCTTCCGGTTCAATGAATATCTGGTGTGAGTTCTTGTCAGCAAAACGCTGGATCTTGTCTTCAACCGATGGACAGTAACGCGGCCCGACTCCTTCAATCACTCCGGTATATAGTGGCGAACGCTCCAGGCCGCTGCGAATGATATCGTGAGTGCGCTCATTGGTATGGGTGATATAGCAGTTAATCTGCTTCGGATGATCGTCAACCGAACCCATAAATGACATGACGGGGGATGGCGTATCGCCAGGCTGCACCTGCATCACCGAGAAATCCACAGAACGTGCATCAATACGCGGTGGCGTACCGGTTTTCAGACGTGCAACACGGAATGGAAGTTCACGTAACCGTTTGGCGAGCCCCGTGGAGGGTGGATCACCTGCGCGTCCACCGGAATAACTTTTCAAACCAATATGGAGAACCCCCCCCAAAAAAGTACCGGCAGTTAGCACGACTGTGTCGGCATAAAAGGTCAGACCGATCTGTGTGATAACGCCACCGACCTGACCCTGTTCAACGATCAGGTCTTCCACGGATTGCTGAAATAACCAAAGATTATCTTGATTTTCCAGGGTTGCCCGAATGACCGCCTTATACAGAATACGATCAGCCTGTGCGCGGGTTGCACGAACCGCAGGTCCTTTACGGGAGTTCAGTACACGAAACTGAATGCCGCTATTATCTGCAGCCTTCGCCATGACGCCACCCAGTGCATCAATTTCTTTGACCAAGTGACTCTTACCTATACCACCTATCGCCGGATTACAGGACATCTGGCCCAGCGTTTCAATATTGTGGGTCACTAGCAAAGTTTTTACACCCATGCGAGCAGCCGCCAACGCCGCCTCTGTGCCGGCATGTCCGCCGCCAATAACAATAACGCCAAATCGTACAGGAAATTCCACGCAGCTAGCCCCTCCTCAGTAAAGGATTATTCATCGGAACCCTTCAGCATCCATGTTCAACAGACACAGACAGTCTGACATCAAGCTTCTCCCATAGTTCTCAGAAGAAGGTGGATCAGAATAGTGGGAATTCGAAAATATAGTGACATAATTGATGCGCTTCCATCATGCAGGGTGACAATGCCATGTGACAACCAGTCAGTCATCCGCCCCCGGTTTTTTGATTTTTAGGGGTGACAACTATCCTGACACAGGGGGCGATGAAGGCACGGACAATAAATACAGACTCGCTGTCGGGGTATGACATTCGGTGTCAGGTTGCTCTATTTTCAATTTCACGAAAACCCACCCTGCAAGTGAAATACTCAGATGGATGTATGTTACCTCTTAGGCCTTGTATTGTCTGGTGTTAAAGTCATTTTTGCTTTGAAGCCACGGATTCACGAGTGAACTAAGGTCACCGAATTCTGTCCAAGTTCGAATAGAGGATAATCATTAAGTAAGCGAGTCATAACGAAAGGGTCTTTATTATGGGATTATGGGTATGAGCGATGTCCGCCAATCAAGTAGCGAAACAAGTGTTTTACAGTTAAGAGGCTGTAACGATTATCTGATATGTGTTCGTCTAATGAATATGCAAGGATCACATACAATACTTGCATATTTATGGTCGCTCCCTGTGCTGTGGTCGAACGATTAAAGTTGATTTGGCGAACCTAAGCCTGCCTTCTAATTTGTCTCTTTTTAGGGACATACAACAACGAATAATATCAAGCAGAAATATCAGTCTTTTAGAGACAGACTATACAGAGAAACGAAAGCAGAAGACAGCGCCGTCAACTCTAAGAGCGAAAACAGGATCAGGAGCAGGAGCGGAAGAAAGAGCGACGCAACAGCCGTGTTGATAAGAAGGCTAAGACTGCAATTGCTGAACAAAAAAATATTCATTGTGCAATTTGTTTGGCTAGTCTTTTAACCGAGCAACTAAGAACAGTCACCTCGTGCTCTCATGACTTTCATGCAGACTGTCTTGATGAATGGTTGCAGGAACAAGATACATCTCCTGTCTGTCGTACAGCAAGCATTTTAATAATGATTAATCACTCTAACACCTTTTATCCCTATCACCACACTAAAACGAATATGACGCAGTCGCGTTACTTTATGTGTTGATTTGACGATGAGTATTAATTTACATCCATCTAAATTTCAGGCTTATTTTTTATGAACTGTTTTTTATGATTGAAGTCGAACATGATAATTACTTTAAGTTTGTCTTGTGTAAGCGGCAAAGCAATCTTTATATCTTCAACACTTTTAATATAGAAGTATCTTTAAATGCAATCAATTATCAAACCTGTCATCATGATTAACTCGATTTATTCAGAAGATGCGGATATAAACAACAGACGCGAAACGTATCATGACTTAACTGATACCGTATTAACCAGAAATGCCAGAAGAGTTACAAGCCATTTATCTGAAGCAGATCAACAAGCAACTAATTTACATTTACCTCATGTTGATTTTATCGCTACCTCAAATGATATATACCATAATAAACATAACAGAACTGTTAATTTAGAGGATGATCAAGGCTATCCGAGCAGTTCAGAAGGCAACCGTTCTTCCTTCTATCAAGAAAACTGCAATAATACTAAATACGATACTCCTCCCAAAAACCGATCAAAGCAGAGCCGATTCTCCACAGCTATAAAAACCGCGTCTTCTTTTTTTACTAGCCTGTTTTCCACGGGTGGTAAAAAAATGGGAGACTTTAACGTAACATTTAAACCGAAAGAAATAGTCGCTTCGCTCGTTAAGCTATGTTGTCCTTGCGCAACTTTTGTACTTCAAAGTGTCGTATTTTTATCTACTGTTAACTATAGTGGAGCAAGCGATAAAACCAATACAGATCCTCTTTCTGATAGAAAAACAGCCTCTACCAATCCAAAAAATATGAAAGATATCCCGAAAGATATCAATAATATTGAAATGTTAAATAAAATTGGTAGGGACCCTGACTTTCCGGCTAACGGAACTTATCGATTGACCAATAGTCTTGAAGGGAGTGGCTTTAAAGCGCCAATGAAAAGTTTTTCCGGCGTTTTAGATGGAAACGGTTATGCTATTTCAGGCTTGAATTGCTGTCTGGCAACAACACTTTCAGGTAATGCTGTAATTGAAAATCTTATTGTCAGCGGTGCGAACATCAACAACTCAAACTGTTCTTCGGTAATTGCCGTGCTAATGACAGAAAACGCCAGGATAAAATTCGTCACGATCAATGACTGTCACGTAGCATCTACATCTACTTCACATGCCAGTTTTGACGGCATAGTAACTAAATTCATGAAAGGCCATGCATGCATTGAAAATACTCATGTAAAAGACTGTACTATTACGATGCTGACTTATAACGGCTGGGGAGGCTTCCTTTCAGCAGGGATGTCAGAAAATTCCGAAAGTGTCAACAATACGATTAAAAATTGTAGCATGACTTCAGAGTCCGATTTATCGATAACCGGTTTTTTATCAGGATTCATGGAGCATGGCGCTAAAAGCTCAAACAACGATGTGAGTGAATGCAATTTTATATCAAGGGGATCTCATGCAATTGCTGCTATGGCTACGGCAAGAGTGAGCGATGGCGTTATAATTAAAAACATTACCTTTACCAATTCCATCATTACACTCATTGGACCAAAATCAAGTGCTGCTATTGTCCCCAATGGACACGGTAATCAGAGCACAATCTCCGATAGCACGGCTATCAACTGTAAAATAACAGCAAATGCAAGTGATTCTAATGCCTCTCTCTGGACGTTAGCTGATCCTAAACATTTGATGGTTGAAAACTGTAAGGATATTAATTGTACCGTCGTAACTACCGGCCCAGGTAGAGTGACGAGAGCCAAATCTACTACAACAGGGGCGACGACCACCACTGAGCAAGCTGTAAACGCACCTTTACTGCTAATTGGAGGGGTAGTCGCATTCGCTGCTATTTTTATAGGGGTTATTGGATGTGTAGGCTGCTCTCTTCGCAATGGATACAAAGAGGGCAAACAGGGTCGTGCTCTTTTGATGCACCCTTTACATTCTTGTGCAGAAACGTTGAGTCGTTTCTATCATCATTGCCGAGGGAGTTTTCTGTTGCCAAGAGAAGACTTAGGGAATCTTAGATGCTCTATAGAACACGACTTTCCGGAGGAGGAGGAGGAGGAGGAGGAGCTGCAAACGACAAAGTTGTGAATCATACGGTGTAACAATACCGTCATGCTTATGAAGGTTAGGTCTAGATATGCTTCGTAGAGTGTTGAAAAATGAATGTTCAAAAAATGATCAGATAGACTTCCAAGCTCTGCTTCAAGCTTTGTCCGCACATAGGAGAGCGACCTCTCTGCTATCGTACCCACCTCCAGCAAACCGATTTCCCCCAAATAATCCTGCGATTGAAATAACGTCGATGCTCATATTTATTCACATAGTCTATTTTCATTGGATACTTATGGATATAATCCATTTTTTGTCGCATTATTTTATATCCCTGAATCCATTCAGGCTGCACGCTATAATTGATACGTTTTCATTATGAATGAGTGATGATATTATGTGGCAACAAGCAATGATTCAACTGGTATCTCGATCCAGAGGGTTTCACCTAATTACCGATGAGATTCTGATGCACCTCCCTTTCCTGTCAGAGTATCACATTGGGTTGTTGAATCTGTTTATTCAGCACACATCAGCCTCACTTTTCATTAATGAGAATGCCGATCCGACGGTCAGGGAAGATATGGAACGTCACATTAATTATATGGTGCCTGAGAACGCCCCTTGGCTTCTCCACACCGATGAAGGCGTAGACGATATGCCTGCCCATATAAAATGCAGTTTGTTTGGATCATCCCTATCAATTCCGATTCAAAACGGACATCTCACGCTAGGCTCATGGCAGGGCATTTACCTTGGGGAACACAGAAACCACGGAGGCTCTCGACAGATTATTGCCACGACGCATGGTACAACAGAATGCGATTAAAAGATGATTCAATATCGCTATAAGTGGATAAGTCTCGCTTATTCGCTTAGCTTGAAAGATAGACTGTTTTAGCAGTTTTTCATAAAAAATCGATAATAAAATTGGATCTACATGATTAATGAGCTATTTTAAATAAAGAAGATAAAAAATGGAGCCAGCATGGACGTTCTGGCAACCAAGCCAAAAAGAGGATCTGGCTATGGCACGGAAGAAGCCCAAAAACGATACAATCGACAAGAATGATGTTGATTTTTCTTATCTTGGAAGCAAAGCAGAATCAGCAGATGAAAGAACGGTGGAATCACGTCGACGATTGCGAGAGATGCTTACCTCACAAATTGATGACTTTCTGGACAATGGTGGAAAAATAGAGACGATTCCTTCTAATATCACTGCTAAACCTCCAAAGAAACCTGATGCCAATTACGGTAACCGACCGATCTGATCCTCAGCGTATACCGTCTAACCTGTTCCGGTTATGAATCGGCTTCAAAATAGACAAACAGCCTGATGATAAGAAGTTAATAAAAAAGCTCGCAATGCGAGCTTTTTTATTAACTCTCGATAGAGGCGCAGATTATACACAATACTCGCTGGCGAGGATCTCCTTCCCATGGCATAACGGCATTCATGGCAGCAGTCCGTCCGAAATCGAAGAAACCATCCACAATGGACATAAAAAATCCACTGCATTGATTGCTCATTCACCACTACCTTAAGTCATAGAGAATCGCATCATTCCTAGAACGATTTCCCACCAGCAGGTCAGAAAAGTCCGGCAGCACAACGCCACGTTCAATCATCACGTTAAGTACTGCCGCCGCAACTTTATAACCACAGCCAACACTATCGCTGTATTCAGTAAGTTTGATATCGGAAGCCATAAAAAGAGGCGCATCAGTCATGAAAGATAGCCCCATTATTATGGTTAAACCAGAGTCAACAAATCGACCTCTATATCATTATTGTCCAGGTACGACATCTGACACTAGCTCCCTCCTAGACTCAAAATACGTCACCCTCTAGAGATCACTTAATTCCAGACCGCCGACAATATGCGATTCCGGTGGGATCGTCGCTTCTCGGTTTTTATTAGGATAGTCGAGAGAGCTCAACAAAAATCGCATGACATTAATTCGCGCTCGTTTCTTATCGTCTGACTTGACGACCGTCCAAGGAGCATCTGCGGTATCGGTATAATGAAACATCTGCTCCTTGGCCCGAGTGTAATCATTCCACTTATCCAGAGAAGCTAGATCGACCGAACTCAACTTCCATTGCTTAAGCGGATCATTACGGCGCGCATGAAAGCGTCGTAGCTGCTCCTCCTGACTCACCGAGAACCAAAGTTTGAATAAGTGGATGTCACTGTAAACCAGCATTCTCTCAAGATCGGCAACCTGTCGAAAAAATTCCATATGCTCTTTGCGAGAACAGAACTTCATCACAACTTCGACCCCAGCTCTGTTATACCAAGAACGGTCAAACAGAACGATTTCACCACGAGATGGCAGGTGCTTGATATAACGCTGAAAATACCACTGCCCTCGCTCTTCTTCGCTCGGTTTTTCCAGAGCCACGACCCTAGAACCCCGAGGATTAAGATGCTCCATTAACCGTTTAATCGCTCCGCCTTTACCCGCTGCATCACGCCCTTCAAACAGAATAACCACTTTCTGGCCCGTCTCCTTGACCCAGCTCTGGACTTTTAGCAGTTCAACCTGTAATTCCTGCTTCAGTCGCTCATACTCGCGACGGGTCATCTTGTTTTCTACCATGGGCTTGAAAGATCCTGCTGTTTTCAGAAGGGTAGGAGGTGCATCCTTTTTTTTTTCTGTCATTATCGTTCCTGCCGGACGGCTCTTCTTCCTTACTGCTACCCTATCACGCCAAGGGTAAGGTATTATTTACGTACAATTACTTATATTAAACCATTAATACTAGGCATTATTTAAATCCGGCTATAGCGAGATAGCAACACGATCTTCATTGATGCTGAAAATAACGGTTCTATTACCTGAAACGATGTAAAGCAGACTGCTTGACTCTAAGGAGCCTCTAAAAACCGTTTCTCAGCCCAAAAAAATTAGCTAACAGCTAAACGAGCGGTTGACTAACTCTATCGATAAAAGAAAAAGTCTACATAATGACTCAATAGTAGCAAGATATCTTCAGCTCACAGTACGTTTTAGCTTTGGTAATGGGTCATCCAGCCTTTCAAGCGCTTCTATGCATGAAAGGAGTGACAACATGCTGGGTCTCGCATGATGGTATTTCTTTTAGGAGCTACTCATTACTCCTCGCTCAAGAGATACTAGAGGATCTGATTGCGTTACTTCAAGGTGTCAAAGAATGAAGATTCATTCTGGTACAAGAACCACTCTGAGAGACTAACGTTTGAGTTGCGGGGGTTTTGCGAAGCGCAACGCAGAAAAATCCCCGTGCGAACGATTTATTAGTTTCATCTGGTGCGCTTTGGATAAAGCTCAGATTCTACCGCTTGAATAGCATCAAAATAATCTTTTAGAGGATTTTCATGGCAATATTTTTCGATGAACGCCATGATTCCTTCATTATCAGTCTTCCCTGTAATGTTCATTGTACCCGATTGGTATTTGTTTACTCCTGTAAAGTAGCCAAGCGTATACTTAAGGTAACCATTCCACTCAGCCCACTGTTTATTATTGTTCCCTTTATTTACAGCACCTATGAACTTGCCACAACTATGTGTTCCAGGTGCTAAATAAGTAAAGTAACCCTCATAATTTGAAGAATAAGCGGCATGAGGAAAAAATAAAATGCACATTGTAAGAATATAACCCTTAATCATTAACATCCTCATCGTATTTTTGAAAACTAACAGAGCGAATAGATGAAAACCGGTAGCGCTGGCAGGGGTAACGCTGTTGGTGATTAAGCAGAAGTCAGCAGACTGCATGGATGTAGAGTAACACAGGAGCAGTTACCGAGTAGCCTTGTTTCTCGTTCCCACGCTCCTGCGTGGGAACGCATACGGAACTAAATAATGGGAAGAAATACTACAAAATCAAGGATAAATATGCATTTCCACGCAGGAGTGTGGGAACGAGAACTAACAAAAGTCTTATAGCGTGCAATTACCGTTTTCTATACGATACAGACCAAGCGGTGATTGATCTCTGTCATTCAGCCAAAACAGAAGCAGGCTCTCCCGTGGTGATCTGTGTTTATCGCCGCTTCGCTCCTATCACGAAGAGAGCACTGCAGAAACTGGGATTGGAACAGATGAAAGTTGTCATCGGCGACAACTATTCTGACACAGTGGGCTCACCTCGTCGACATTTATAGGATGTCGCTTTCTAACGGCACCATCAACGCCGTTATTTAACGCTGTCGCAGCTGGCGATCCATTATCCGAATCGCTTAGACAACTACATCAGCTTATGACGGGTTAGACTGACACAGAACTTTGAAAAACCTCTGAACATCTTATTGCTTAAAAAAAGAATCAACGTTCTCCTTAAATGCTTTTTTACTATATTCTTCATTTGACTGTATTTCTCCAATATTTGTGCTTCCACTATATCTATTATTACGTGATGAAAGTTTAAATGTGCATTCATCGACTAAATAATAATTTAAAAAATGCTCATGATATTTTAAATTGTAATACATATTTTCCCATGGATCTATTACCATTACTCTATCTTTGTATCTCAAATAAGCAGTGGCATGACCTTCACCCGTGAGTTGATTTTTCGTGACAAATAACATCCCAAAATCACATTCCTCTACATCAACACTTTCCAATGTTTTTATAACTTCTAACGCTTTATTTGCAAAATGATCACAATTACCAAATGTTGCTAGCGGACCTCCTGGCTTACATTTTTCCATTACGTCATTCCTGAAAAAAAAACCTTTACTTTTATCTGTAGCTTGATATCTTTCATAAACATGACCAATAACTTGATCTCTTTCCTTTATAGCCGCATCACTCCAATTATCTTTAGTGAAATTCAAGCCACTATGTCTAGATTCACTATATAGTATTTCATGATTCACTCTTTCAACAACATAATTGCAAATTGCTGTCAGTTTATGCTCTTCTTGAGCACTATCTACAACTTCAAGTAAATTAGACAACTTTTTTTCAATTTCAGTTCTGACTTCATTATTTGTTGAAAACAGGTCGTAAGCACCTCTGGATAACTCTGGGAGTTCATCATCTCCAATTATACCTTTTGATTTGTTTTTAAAATACTTAGTGCTATATCTAAGTTGCTCTTGGCAATCATCAAGCATCTCTACAATAGAGTACTCATTTATATCTTTCAACTTATTATCTCTTTCTTGATTTATTTTTGTGTATAGATCAGACAAATGACAGGAAGCATTTATTCTCTTATGTACTAGAGGAAGTACACTTTTAACAATATTTTTGATATCCACTTTTGAATACCTTTCTGAGAGTGACATAAAGGCAATCATTTGCACAATAAACAGCTTTACTTCCACTAAATTATTAAAATCACACTCATCAATACTCTGATATTGCATCCCAGTTACTGCATTAATATAATCAAGAATGCTGCATTCAAATTCTTGTAACTTTGCATAAGATAATAAAGTGACAGTGGGGGTATGTGGACTCTTTGTCACTTTTGGATGATCATTATTAATTTTAACTACTCTTTCAATTAGTCCTTTGTTTCGTAAATATTTTGCAATCAAACCGTTATTAAATCTATTTATGTATTGTTCCATGTTATCGCAATCTACTGTTCTTTCACAGAAAAAACTTATTGACGCCTTGAAATATTTTAGAATACCTTTTTCTGTATCCATCGTAAAGCGGAATAAATGAACCCATCTCATAGCGTATGAATTATCACCATTACATTTAATTGACATATTAGTTTTATCTACCTAAGACAGTAAGTTATACCCATTATCTATCTATCGACATATAAAATATTAATTCAATACGCAGTAAAAAATAAAATCCTTAATTTAGGATAGCACAAGATCTACATGCTACCTATCCCCAAAACAAGTAACACGTTTGATCATAGACTGAGAATCATCTGGCCATAAGCTGCAAGCTATCACAATTAACTAGGCAACCACATTGGCGACCATTATATTCGATGTTACAGTGTTTATTAGTTGATTCTCTGATTACCCATCGATTATTAAACACTGGATATGTGCACCCAATTAATAAAGCACGGATTCAAACTATTTATTAGAATCAGTACAGGGTAGAGAACAGTGGTCACGATATTTAATTATTGCCTGAATCCGTGACTTCAAA
>JAGLCE010000056.1 GCA_023146365.1 Endozoicomonadaceae bacterium | reverse complement strand
CCTTTGAATAAACATTTGCGTCCAGCCAAGTCTCTATTCAGACTAGGACTAGATATGCTTCGTAGAGTGTTGAAAAATGGATGTTCAAAAAATTACCAGATAGACTTCCAAACTCTGCTTCAATTTTTGTCCCGTACATAGGTTAATCCAGTCTAACTTGAAGTCTATCGAACAGAAAAGCGTGGGCTTTTAAATTAAAACAGAATAATAATAGTGCTCGATTATTACAATTAATATCAACGATAATAAATATTCCATTTTAATTAAAAAAAAAAGGTAAATCCACTCATCAAGGGACTTTTTTCATTAATACTTAGAAGTATGATATTTCAATAAAGGAATAACGAGAAATGAGTAGCAGTCCAATTTCCGGGGGAGTTCAAGTTCTTCCAACCAACATCCATCAAGAATCTTCAAAACCGACATTTGAATCTGCAACTGCCAATAATCGAACAATCAGTCTATCTGAGCCAGATCCGGAAATATCGCTACAAACTGATGATCAAAATGAAGCAACTACATCTGATAATGATTTGAGCGATCGGGAGATTAGCAAATCTGAAGTTAAAGAACTTAAAATGAATAAAAAGCTTGCCAAAAAAGCCAAGTACCATGCTAAAAGATCCGCGGATAGCTCCAAGCACCAGACTAAAACAGCCAAGAATAACGAGAGTCGTAGAGCAACCGCTATCGACATTAAAGAACTTACAACTGATACAAAAACTGGAAAGTTGAAAAAGCTTGCCAAAAAAGTTAAAACAGCCGCTAAGCATAAGCTTAAAAGCAAAACTAGTAACGCCAAGCATAAGCTTAAAACAACCGGTAGTCGCGCCAAGCATAAGAGTGGATTAGCCGCTAGTACCGCCAAGGATAAACTTACAGACGCCAAGAGTAAGCTTACAGACGCCAAGGATAATCTTAAAGACACCGCTGATGATCTCAAGTATACGCTTAAACACGCCAGTAAAAGTAAGGTTAAAACGGCCGCTAAGTCCGTCGCTAAGGGCGCCAAGAAAAAGATTCAATTAGGCGCTAAGGGTGCCAAGAACAAGCTTACATCACTCGCTAAGGGTGCCAAGAACAAGCTTACATCAGCCAAGGATAATCTTAAAGAAACCACTCTAAAAAAATCTGCTCATGGCGCCAAGAAAAAGCTTCAATCAGGCGCTTCTTTCACCAAGAAAAAGCTTAAATCAGGCGCTTCTTTCACCAAGAAAAAGCTTAAATCAGGCGCTTCTTTCACCAAGAAAAAGCTTAAATCAACCAAGAGTATGGCTACCAGTGCACGACAAAAAGCCTCAAGAGCATTGCCACAAAAAGCCCGAAATGCAGTAGCCTTAAAAGGATCCTCAAAAACAATGAAAGAACGGTTCACCGGTAAAGTTCAAATTAGTAAATTAAATAACGCTGAGATTTTAAAAAACAAACTAGATGAGGCTGTGAGTGATAACAAAATACCTCAGCAAAGAGAATCAATGGAAAGCTTAAGTAATGATGTCAATAATCTAGAAATTCAACTGAAAAACACAAGTTTGAGTAAAAAAGAAATTAAAAATATAAAAGCGAAGATGGACAATATTAATAAGTTGCAGACGGTCATAAAAAACGAGATAAATATCAAACTAAAAGATATAGAACTCGAACATCTTAGTACAGAAAAAACTGAAAATGAAAATGATTTAGAAGCAAGCAAGCAGAGCTTGGAATCATATGATACACTTATAAGCGCGACTCAAACAGATTACGACAATTTAAAATCAAAATTCAAGGAATCAAAATCAGATAGCGATTTAAAAGAGCTTAAGAATGAGATAAAGCATCTTAATAAGACAGTGGATTCATTATCAGCTATGTCCACAGATGGTAATTCAGACGACATTAGTGTAGGAGATGATGAGGTAATGTCCCTTTCAGACGTACAAGAAAATTTAACCTCAAAGCAAGATTTGTTAAAAAATAAAGAACAGGATTTGGAAACATTAAAGGATGAACTGAATAAATCAAAAGAACTTCTTGATGGGCTAAAAGAAGAGCAATTCATTGTAAGCAAAAAACTAAGAAAAAGTAATGAACAGCATAATAAAAGGAAGAATTATACAAAGGAAGTATTGCGTTCAAATAGAGAAAAATAGGGATTACTGATACTCTATCAGTCAGAATATTGTAAATAACGCTATTCCAAAAGGTTATTTACAAGCTCTATAAGATTTCATCTTTGTAAAACGAGACTGTAACTAAATCTGTGTAGCTGACTATATTTAACTACGTCAGTTACACAATCTAATTTACAGTCTCGTCTCGTTTATTTTACAGTCTCACAGTCTCATATTTATCGTCCAAGATATGACACATTCCTCCCTATACTATCGGTTAGTACTATTTAAGTGTCAAATGACCAACAATTACCGCATGACTCATCAAGGTTCAATTAATCCTTGCCAGTCCTCTATAATCAACATTGATACCACCCGCTTTTAACTTTGGATTCTGGATGAACTGCTCCAATCAGATTCATTATCCGAGACCGTGACCAATCCAAGAGAGGAGACATTTGAAATGATCCAGCGTAAGTTCAGGTTAAGACCACTCGGGTTATTAGCCCTGACCATTATCATATCTGGCTGTGCCGCAACCCATTCCAATAACACAAGAATGCCCACCTGCTTTACTGCGGATGACGCTGACGGCGCAGCTATCGGAACCATGAACAATGATATCGATTGCGCTACAGTCAATGATAACGACATATCAAAAAACAGAAAAGCGAGTCATCATACTACTCAATCAATCGTAAGCCAAGCAAGAGTCACGTTCGACCTTGACTCTTCCAAGCTAGACAACTACGACAAGAAGTCCCTAGATAAGATTGCCGATATAGCAACTCTCAACACAACAATCCATATAACCGGCCACACCTGTAATCTTGGACCGTCTGCTCACAACCAAAATGTCTCGATCAAGCGAGCCAATGCCGTACGTAATTATCTGATCAGCAAAGGCGTTAAGTCCTCCATTACGACTGAAGGCAAAGGTGCAAACTCACCCATTGCCAGTAACCGCACCGATAAAGGTCGCATAAAAAATCGTCGCGCAAACATTAAAGTCTCCCGCATCACGACAATTAAAAACAAAGTAAAAAACCGTCGTAAACAGGTTGAAAAGGTTGAAAAGGTTGAAAAGCAACAACGCACGCATCATCAGAAGAAACCGAGACAGAAAGGTAATAATAACTATTTGAATCCTTTCTTAATTTATCACCATTAAGTATCAAAATCTGAAAATAAACGCACCAGTTTATGTGATGATCATTACCTCACGACATAGCCAGAACAGCTCAATACCTGTTCTGGCTATGATCACAACAACACTATTGCTCACCAACCTCCAAACTCAAGCCTACCGATCAACAGATAATAACAGCGTGACATGTACTTAATTTCACCAACAAGCTTGCCATTGGGTAATCAGTCAGCGCCCACATCATCCGCTTTATGAGCCCAAGCAACCAGCTACTATACCATGCACCACAACCTGACAAGGGTACAAACCATAAAAATCCGACACGACACCAAAAGATGTGATTTTAAAAGAAAAAGCCAATTCTAGAGAGATGAGGAAAGAATATGGCTGGGGTGGCAGGATTCGAACCTGCGCATGACGGGATCAAAACCCGTTGCCTTACCGCTTGGCTACACCCCAACAGAGTAAGATGGTAGCTAGGGGCAGATTCGAACTGCCGACCCCAGCATTATGAGTGCTGTGCTCTAACCAGCTGAGCTACCTAGCCTTAATAAAATCGAGAACTTACTTTAGAGTACATACTCTAAAAACCACATTATTTCTGAAACCACATACTCAAGTCGTGGGCTATTATATGAATCCATTGACTAAAGTCAACACTCAAATCATCTCGTTTTTTGTTGTTACATCCAAAATGGGCAAAATGGGCAAAATTCTCTTTTTGGCTCATGCTCTCTTTCGTTTATTCATCTCGTTTTACACATCTCATTTCGGCGAGATGTAGCTATCATGCCACCTGCCGCTAGCAAGTATGCTCACCGTAGATAACTCGACGTTTGGTAAGGAATATGAGCAAGGAGCGAAATTCTTTGGGCAGAGCAACGCTGTTTAGAGACTCCATTAAGAAGGAGCTTTTGATCAAATCCAGTTTTTTTATACTTGCTAAAAGCGCCATTATTTTCTCCGAAGATCATCGCAATACGAACGATTATTACGCCTCACTTCGGCGAAAACAGGAACACTTTTTTCTGCACCTAAACGAAACCGACTTGATCAGAGGCTCCTTAACATCTCTTTTCTGTTTTCTGCTAAACTTCTCCCTCACTGATCACACAACCATGACACAGGTACGAACATGTCCCAGGAGTCAATCGTTATTGTCAGCGGTGCTCGCACGCCAATGGGTGGTCTACAAGGCTCTCTGTCCAGTTTGACAGCGCCGGAACTAGGCAGCATCAGCATCAAAGAGAGCATCAGCCGCGCAAAGATTAATCCTACCGAGATTGATGAAGTCATCATGGGCTGCGTATTATCCGCTGGCCTTGGCCAAGGCCCCGCCCGACAGGCTTCCCGTCAAGCCGGCTTGCCGGATGCCACCGGCTGCACCACCATCAACAAACTCTGCGGCTCCGGCATGAAAGCCGTGATGATGGCTCATGATCTCATTCGCGCAGGCACCAACCAGATCATGATCGCCGGCGGCATGGAAAGCATGAGTAACGCACCTTATCTGCTAAAAGATGCTCGCAGTGGCTACCGCATGGGACACAATAAAGTGTTGGATCATATGTTTCTGGATGGTCTGGAAGATGCCGAAACCGGTCGCCTGATGGGCTCTTTCGCCCAAGAAGTGGCCGATCGTTATGCGCTGACCCGAGAAGCGATGGATGCCTTCGCCATTGAATCACTGAGGCGGGCTCAACAGGCCACCAATAATGGTTCACTAGACGCTGAAATCGTCCCTGTCAGTTTCTCCACCCGCAAAGGAGAACAAACGGTCAATCAGGATGAACAGCCGTTCAACGCAAACATCGACAAGATCCCCAGTCTACGCCCAGCTTTCAGCAAAGATGGCACTATCACCGCAGCCAATACCAGCTCCATATCCGACGGCGCCTCCGCTCTGCTGCTCATGACAGAAAGCGAAGCGGACAGACGAGGCGTGCAACCCTTAGCTCGCATTGTGGCACACAGCACACACTCTCAGCACCCTTCAGAGTTCTCTATCGCGCCAGTAGGCGCTTTAACCAAGGTACTGGAAAAAACCGGCTGGACCACCGAGGATGTCGATCTATTCGAGATCAATGAGGCATTCGCAATGGTCACCATGACTGCCATGCAGGAACACAGACTGGATCACAGCAAAGTGAATGTTTACGGCGGCGCCTGCGCTCAAGGCCACCCCATCGGCTCGACGGGCTCCCGAATTATTTTAACTCTGATTTACGCCTTGAAACAGCATGGCAAACAGAAAGGCATCGCCAGCCTCTGCATCGGAGGCGGCGAAGCAAACGCTATAGCCATCGAAATGATATAATATAATTGACAAGGTTATCCGACCTAATCGTATCGAATAACCTTCTGGACATAAACGGTGGTCACTCCCCACGTGAAGGCGACGGGAAAAGCATCCACCACTTCGAACGACTCCTGCAAGTAATCTGTCAGAGGATAACTGACAGTTATCACCATCACACCAACTGACAGCTCCGAACAAAGAGTGGCGAATCGTTGAATCAATTCATTCTCCAGATTAGAGCCATACAGGTAGACGACACTCGGATGACCCGGCAACATCTCCCCCATATCGCCACACACGAAGCGCACCTGATCCGCACACTGTGACCAAGAAGCAACACACTCTGCACGATGAACAAAATCCGGAATTTGTTCAAGACCGACCGCTCGACAACCCACGACGCTCGACAACCAAAAACAGTTACGCCCTGTTGCCGCCCCCACTTCCAGAAACTCATCATTGGCATCAATACCCACCCGTCGACAGATTCTGATCAAAGTAATTAACGGAGTTTCGCCGAAACAGTGAATATCTGGCGCATTTTTATCAAGATAATAATCCACACTTAGCCGCCAGGCACTTCGCTGAAAAAACAGCAAACAACGCCACCATTCTGAACGAAGAAAGGTTCGATGCCAGATGAATGGTAAAGCCTGCAACGCAAAGCGCCACTCTCTGACAGAGACGAGGATCGACAAAGGCCACAACTTCAGCTTTTCTGATAAAGAAATACGCTGTTTCGTCTGACAGTCCATGCACCGTACTCCCAATCCACCCTGTTTTTCGCCAAAAACGCATCCGATCGACTATAAAATCTGATGCATCCAACAAAAAGACAGAAACCTCTTATTACAACACCAGCCTTCAATCATCAACATCGTCGAATGATGGCTGCATTTTTTAACATTCCAGTGATCAATCTAACAAATCATCATCCTATCAGACATTAAGCCATAATCGATTTTACCAATAAACAAGATGTGTATCATGAGAGGCAGATTTACCCAGCCCACCCTGTTATCCTATGACCTTGGCTATCAGCACTAACAGCCCGTCACAGAAATCAGCATTTGTTTTCACTTTCAATCATTACAGAGTAGATTTTAACATCGTGAACCACTCACCCTGCCAACTATCGCTTGTCATCCGGAAGAAGATAAGAGAAGCCGATGCATCGTCGACGAACTCGATCATCAACACAGATACCAGTCCATGCAGAGCCGACAAAAAAAACAATCGAAAGCCGACCAATGCCTCGACAAAAACGTTACCTACCCTGAAACAATCGCCTTTAAAGGTCATGACCTGCTCGGAACCGAAATAACATGAATAACGCTGATAACAGATTACAGAGAGTCGTTATCGTCGGCGGTGGCGCCGGTGGCTTGGAACTGGCCACTCGTCTCGGGAACCAGTTAGGCGCCCGCAAAAAAGCCGAGATCACCCTGATTGATGCTCGGATGACCCATATATGGAAACCACTGCTTCACAAAGTAGCAGCAGGTTCATTAAATTCTTACAGCGATGAGCTGAATTATGTAGCGCAGGCCAACTGGAACCACTTCTATTTTCAACCCGGCAAAATGAGCCACCTGGATCGTCAGCAACAGCTAATCACTCTAGAAGCCACTCACGCCGCCAATGGCCAGGAACTGCTACCTGAACGAACCCTGCCATACGACATTTTGGTTATTGCCGTAGGAAGCCACTCCAACGATTTTGGTACACCCGGCGTCAAAGAGCACTGCCTCACTCTGAACTCCCGCGAGCAGGCAGAACAGATTCATACCCAGTTTATCAGTGCCTATCTCAAGGCACAGGGCGCCGACGACCTCGCCGAACAGATGAATATTGCCATTGTGGGCGCAGGTGCTACCGGCATTGAATTGGCCGCAGAGCTTCACTATGCAGCAAAAGTCATGACTCACTATGGTATGAACTCCATCAAACCTGAAAACGTCATCATCACGCTAATAGAAGGCGGTGATCGAGTCTTACCTGCCTTACCCTTGCGCATTAGCAAAGGGGTGCAAGCACAACTCGACAAACTCAAGATCCACACGCTCAAAAGTCATATTGTCAAAAACGTATCAGAAAAGGGACTGGAAACTAATCAAGGCAAATTCGTCAAAGCCAATTTAAAGGTATGGGCCGCAGGCATCCAGGCACCCGATTTTCTTGGACAGCTGGGCGAACTGGAAACCAACCGAATCAACCAACTAGTGGTCAAGCCAACGTTACAGACAACCCAGGACGACAACATCTTCGCCATTGGCGACTGCGCCTCCTGCACACTGATCAACAAAAAAAACGAAACCTATACCGTACCACCAAGAGCCCAGGTCGCTCACCAGCAAGCCAATTTAGTGGCCCGCTCGATCATCAACAGACTACAGGGAAAAAGCCTTGAGACATTCGTCTACAGGGATTATGGATCACTTATATCATTGAGCAGCCATACTGCTATTGGGAACCTGATGGGCAATCTAACTGGCAACGTCATGCTGGAAGGCTTTCTGGCCAAAATGCTTTATATTTCGCTTTATCGTCTGCATCAGGTGGCACTCCACGGAAAGTGGCGCACCACTCTGATCATCATCAAGGATCTACTGGAACGAACCACAAGACCACGAATGAAATTACACTGAAAAAGATATCGGCAAGGATGCCGAAGATAGACACTCATAGAAAACGTCATCATAAACTACTGTTTTTAACTGAAAAAATAATAGCCTATCAACATTAAACTTTTCATCAATATCTGATTCTAGCTCACTCCACCAGCACATCCTTCATAACCAACCTCTGCTGAAAATGCAAACAGCTATTATTTATTCAGCAATAAAAAACAGAGTAACTAATAAACACATGAACTATTCCAATAAAAACTTATCTTAATCATTTAGAATGTTAAGTTATCACGTATAGTGACCAGAGACCACACAGCGTATATAGATTTAACATCATAATGATTTTCTAACATGAAAATTTTCAGTAACTGTATATATTCCAGGAGACGTATATGATAAATGAATATCAAAAAGCAGCATTTCAAGCAATGAAACAACATTGTTATGTTATAGACAGAAATTACAAAACTTTCGTAAAAGCGTCAGAAAAAAAATCAAAACCATTAGTTCAGCATATTACAAGAAATCTAACCATCGATGATGATGGAGCCATTCACTGTAATAAATGTAAACAACAACTACACAAAGGTGATAGAAATAATCTTATAGCATTATCAGAATCCTGCGTGAAAGTTATTCAGCACGCGGCCTACTCCATTGTCTGTTCAGAAAGTCAAAGAGCAATAGATGAAAAACAAAAAACAATCATTTATTGTTATCCTGACATAGAATTTGATAAAAATAAGTTTGACAAGCTCAGAGATAGTTTATTTCAATGTAACATTCGACCCACAGAACAAACTATAGAACAGAAAAAACATGAGTTGGATATGATAAAAGACGCCGCAATTAATTATAATTTATTCTGTCGTCCATCAACCAGTAACGCCAGCGTACCTGAATATGGATGTTCAAGATGTGGCATTATTATGGATCATAGGTTAGCTGAGCACCTATTGTATGGATTGAAAGAAGCCGGAAAATATATGGGTAGTTATCTCAATCAATGTTCACCTATCTGCCATAACGATAGAAGATCGCAGGCTAACTCATCTACTTTTTCGCTGGATAACTTTCACGAAATGGTCAGAGAAGAAGCAACGTCTGAACAAGCAACAGGGGCTAATCGTTCAGTAGAGGCTGAGATTGACAGATTATTCGAGAACCATTTCAGCCCTTATAATGGTTTTATAGGAGGCGATCTAAAGAATCAAATTAAACAAACTTTCAAAATAGAATTCAACAAGAGGAACTCCGATGAGCAACAAGCCATATTATCGAATCCAGATCGCAGCACATCCTTTTGTCAAGAGATTAATCCGATAGGAGCAATCGTCAATTTCATTAATGATCGGACTCTGGCAGAAACAATGACCCATTTATCCATCCATGATGAACATATGGATGATGGTAGCTATGATCAAGAGGATACTGCAGGCGCTTGCGCTTTACCTATTGACGAAAACAGGCCCATGCTTGAAAAATAAGAGCGTACGTTTAAACATTCGCTCGGAAAGCGTTGACTGTCAGAGTCAAGGAGAGGGTCAACCGTTACTTGAGGGTTCTTCTCCTGTTTGGCAAATATGCTGCTCTGGCGAATCAGAAAATTTAACCTATAAACTGCGCTAACGACCCACACGCTAACCAGGATCACCATTTAAAACTGGCTCCCCGAGCTGGACTCGAACCAGCGACCCAATGATTAACAGTCATTTGCTCTACCCACTGAGCTATCAGGGAACAGAACACATCCAAAAATGGTGGGTCGTGTAGGGATCGAACCTACGACCAATTGATTAAGAGTCAACTGCTCTACCAACTGAGCTAACGACCCACAAAGTGACCAACGATCACTCTTTAAAACTGCCCCTCCAAGCTGGACTTGAACCAGCGACCCAATGATGAACGCTCATCGACGCTACCCACTGAGCCATCAGGGGACAAAACAGACAATAGAAAAATGGTGGGTCGTGTAGGGATCGAACCTACGACCAATTGATTAAGAGTCAACTGCTCTACCAACTGAGCTAACGACCCACAAGGTAATCACCCATTATCGCTTAAAACTGGCTCCCCGAGCTGGACTCGAACCAGCGACCCAATGATTAACAGTCATTTGCTCTACCAACTGAGCTATCAGGGAACTACAACGTTGAAGGTGCCTATTCTACACCACTCAACGGCGGCAAATGATAATAACTTCACAGAAATAGTCAAGCATTTTCACCAGTACAACGTCATAAACAGGTATTAAGCCACAACAGAAAGTTAGGTAAACACTATCTCGTCATTTTCCACTGTCGCTTTGATCATATGCCCTGGTTCAAAACGTGCGGCAAGAATCTCCTGTGCCAATGGATTTTCCAGACCACGCTGAATAGCACGTTTCAACGGCCGTGCACCGTATACCGGATCAAATCCAGCATCAACCAATTTGTCCAATACTGCCTGCTCCAGTTCAAGCGATAGATCTCTTTCATGCAACCGCTGCCGCAGACAATCCAGCTGAATAGTAGCAATTCCAGCGATCTGCTCTTTAGCCAATGGCTGAAATACCACCAGTTCATCAATTCGATTCACAAACTCTGGTCTAAAGTGAGTGCCAACAATGTCAATCAGTGCATCTTTCACGGTGTCGAAATCATCATTCACCAGTGTCTGAATCAGATCACTCCCCAAGTTTGACGTCATAACCACCACCGTATTCCTGAAATCGACAGTCCGACCCTGGCCATCCGTTAAACGACCATCATCCAGCACCTGCAGAAGAATATTAAGCACATCAGAATGTGCTTTCTCCACTTCATCCAGCAGCACCACAGAATAAGGCTTGCGTCGTACCGCTTCGGTCAGGTAACCACCCTCTTCATAGCCGACATACCCTGGAGGCGCTCCAAGCAGTCTGGCTACGGAGTGCTTCTCCATGAATTCGGACATATCGATCCGAATCACAGCATCCTCGGTATCAAACAGAAACTCTGCCAACGCTTTACACAACTCCGTTTTACCTACCCCGGTAGGGCCAAGAAACATGAAGGAACCGTTGGGTCTGTCAGGATCAGACAGCCCTGCACGCGAACGCCGTACCGCATTAGAGACCGCAACCAGTGCCTCACCCTGCCCCACTACACGGCGATGAAGAAATTGCTCCATTTTCAGTAGCTTGTCACGCTCACTTTCAAGCATTCGAGATACCGGAATACCACTCCAGAGAGAGACAACATCGGCAATCTCTTCATCTGTCACCTTGTTGCGCAACAGTTTCATGGAACCGTCTTCCGCCACGTCCACCTGCTGCATCCGTTTTTCAACTTCCGGCAACTGGCCATACTGAATTTCTGACATTTTCGCCAGATCACCCGCCCGACTAGCCGTTTCAAGCGCTAATAGTAACTGTTCTTTCTCTTCTTTCAGCTTGTGCGCCCCCTGAACCACCGCTTTCTCACTTTTCCAGACCTCGTCCAGATCAGAATACTCTTGCTCCCGCTGTTCGATCTGCTCTTTCAATGAAGACAACCGTTCACGTGAGGCCGCATCCTCTTCCTTGGCCAGTGCCTGATGCTCTATTTTCAGTTGAATCAAGCGCCGCTCAAGCTTATCCATGGACTCCGGCTTGGAATCCATCTCCATTCGAATACGGCTGGCGGCTTCATCCACCAGATCAATCGCCTTATCAGGCAACTGCCGACCTGTGATATAGCGATAAGAGAGTTTTGCTGCCGCAATAATGGCCGAATCCGTGATGCTTACGTGATGATGGACTTCATATTTTTCTTTCAATCCTCGCAGAATAGCGATGGTATCCTCAACAGACGGCTCATCCACCATCACTTTCTGGAAGCGACGCTCCAGTGCCGCATCCTTTTCCATATACTGCCGATACTCATCCAGCGTGGTTGCACCCACGCAATGAAGCTCACCACGCGCCAGAGCAGGCTTCAGCATATTACCGGCATCCATAGCGCCTTCAGCCTTGCCGGCTCCGACCATGGTATGCAGCTCATCAATGAAGAGAATAATTCGACCTTCCTGCTTCGACAGATCATTCAATACCGCCTTCAAACGCTCTTCAAATTCACCCCGATATTTAGCGCCTGCCAGCAAGGCACCTAAATCAAGAGCAAGCACTCTCTTGTCACGAACACCTTCCGGCACTTCACCATTGATAATTCGCAGCGCCAGCCCTTCGACAATAGCAGTTTTGCCGACACCGGGTTGACCGATCAGCACTGGGTTATTCTTCGTGCGACGCTGCAATACCTGAATGGTTCGGCGGATCTCATCATCACGACCAATGACCGGATCAAACTTACCCTGCTCGGCCAACTCGGTCATATCCACCGTATATTTGGACAGCGAATTTCTGTTGTCCTCCGCATTGGCATCATTCACCGCCTCGCCACCACGGAGATTTTTGATCGCCATCTCCAGCGCTTTTTTGCTGACACCCTGCTCGTTTAATACTTTGCCTAAAGCACCACGATCTTCCATCATCACCAGCAATACGTTTTCACTGGCAATAAACTGATCTCCCATCTGCTGAGCTTTTTTGTCAGCCAGATTAAGAATACGGATCAGATTCTGAGAAGATTGAACTTCACCGGTTGGATCGTTAATCACCGGCAAAGTTTCACTAAGCTGTTCGAGTTCGGCCTTGAGTGTCTCGAGATCAAACCCGACCTGCATCATCAAAGGCCTAACCGTCCCCCCCTGCTGAGCCAGCATAGCTTGCAACAGGTGAACCGGCTCAATTTGACTATGATCTTGACCAATCGCCAATGACAGAGCATCAGCAAGAGTTGACTGGAGCTTACCGGTCAGTCGATTCGCATTCATCGCACCCTCCGACAACACTACCCAAGAGAACGCCAAGGGCATCAATTGTTTAACTATCGATCACTACTAAATAATGGCGACTCAAACTTTTTTCAAGATGCCATCACACATCGGATGAATCAATCCAGATGACAGAAGCCATTCGGCCAGACTCAGCGCCATCGCGACGATAGGAGAAAAATTGTTCTTCTTCTCCATAAGTACAACGATCTCCAGCGTAGACACTCGTAACACCTGCAGCGGACAAACGTTGCCTGGCCAATCGATAAATATCTGCAAACCAGCGATCACCATCACCCGCCACAAATGCCCGCTCTGCGATGTCAGCATACGCCATAAATATCTGACGCACCTCCGGCCCCACCTCAAAACAGTGCTGACTAATGGCTGGGCCCAACCAGGCGATCAAGGCATCAGGCGCATCATCAAACATGGCCACTGTATGCTCCAGCACACCATCAGCAAGGCCTTTCCAGCCAGCATGCGCCACGGCTACGCGCGTTCCCGCATGATTACAAAAGATCACCGGCAAGCAGTCGGCGGTCAATACCGCACAAGCCTGCCGCGGAGTATCCGTCCAGCAGGCGTCAGCCTCTTGCTCCTGACAAACCGTATTCGCTCGAACCACGTCGGTACCATGTACCTGTTTGAGCCACTGAACACTCTCCAACTGCCAGTCATGAAGCAACAATCCACGATTGCGCCTGACGTGCTCTGCATCATCTCCCGAACGAAAACTCATATTGAGACTGGACCAAGGCTCCTTACTGACACCCCCATTACGGGTTGTGACAAACGCCTTGACCAAATCTGGTGCTGGCCAATCGGGTAACAAGTATCGCATATTAGAAGAGAGCGTCTGCTTCAGCATAACAACGTTGATCCTCATCCAGCAATTCAAGCAACGCTACAAAATCGGCAGGTAATTCAGACTCCCACTCCATGTATTCGCCAGAGACAGGATGCGCCAAGCCCAGCCGACGGGCATGCAGCATCTGGCGACCTACACGACGCAACTGATCCACCAACTCAGAGGTTGCTCCCTTGGGTAACTTCAAACGTCCTGCGTACAGTGGATCGCCCACCACGGGGTAACCGATATGAGCCATATGTACCCGAATTTGATGGGTACGACCTGTTTTCAGCTGAAGACGTACATGCGTATAGGCACGATAACGATGAATAATACGATAGCGAGTCAAGGCAAATTTACCACTCTCGACCACAGCCATTTTCAACCGTGTCGCTGGATGACGAGCAATGGGCGCTTCCACTTCACCGCCAGTGATCATGGTGCGCGTCACGACGGCCTCATATTCACGCATCACCGTTCTTTCTTGTAGCTGACCCACAAGATTCGCATGAGCCACCAACGTTTTCGCCACGACCATCAAGCCGCTGGTGTCCTTATCCAGCCGGTGAACAATACCAGCACGAGGCACACTGGCAATATCGGGATAACGGTACAGCAGCGCATTCAACAAAGTACCACTGTAATTACCAGCAGCGGGATGCACCACCAGCCCCATCGGCTTATTAATCACCGCTATCGCATCATCCTCAAAGAGAATATCGAGCGAAATATCTTCCGGCTCCCAGCGCTCATTATTTTTCACGTCGGTCATGAGTGTCAGCAACTCACCACCGAAGCATTTATCCTTCGGCTTGCACGCTTTGCCATCGACCTTGATATCGCCGACACGAATCCAGGACTGAAGCGTGGAGCGTGAGTAACCAGGAAAAACAGCCACAGCAATCTGATCCAGGCGCTTGCCGCACAGTTGATCAGGAACGAGGGAGTCTAGCTTTATCTGTTCTGTCATTACATCGCCAAATAATAAATTCCCACAGGATTGCAAAAAACAGACAGACCACGATGACAAACACCGCCTACTCATTCTGCCTACCACAGAAAAGTCCGTTATTTTAGCGTTTGGGATTAGGTGATAATCTATGTTTAAATATGATAAATTAACGCCGTACAGTCTACCACACTGGATTCACTTCTGGGGGGACGGAAACCTCAGGGATATTGAGCAAACATGTTACTAAGCAAACAATTTTTTACTCTAATACTCGTCACCTTTCTCGTGGCCTGCGCCAGTAGCAAGAAAGAGGATGTGTCCGAAAAGCTGACAGAAATCGAACTGTATCGTCAATCCCAGCAAGCGCTGGATCAAAGCAACTACCACCAGGCAATCGACAAACTTCGAGCACTGGAGTCCCACTATCCGTTCGGCCCCTTTGCCGAGCAAGCACAGTCAGACCTCGTGTTCGCCTATTACAAAAACATGGAGCCGGAAGCCGCAAGGGCATCTGCCGAGCGCTTTATCCGTCTACACCCACAGCATCCGAATGTGGATTATAGCTATTACATGCGCGGTTTGGCATCCAACACCGCCGACCTTGGTCTGATTGAGCGGTACATACCGGTCGATATGTCTAAGCGCGACCCAGGACAAGCACGCCAATCGTTTAATGAGTTTTCCGAGTTACTGCAACGCTATCCAAACAGCCCCTACGCCAACGATGCCCGCCAACGCATGATTGCTCTGCGTAACCGACTCTCATATTACGAATTACATACTGCCAATTACTACATGAAACGCAAAGCGTATACCGCAGCCATTAACCGCGGGCGCTATATCGTTGAACACATGCCAGGCACACCGACGGTGGAGGAGGCTCTAGGTATAATGGTCGAAGGCTATCAACACTTGAATCTAAAACAGCCCTCTAACGAAGCTCTCGAAGTACTTAAGAAAAACTTTCCGGACAGTCAGTTAATCAATAAAGAGGGTCAATTTATCGGCTATAAAGTGTATGCTGATGTTGATCCCTCTATCTGGAACATCATCACGTTTGGCTTGATCGACGGCAAATAGGCTCATGAGATCAGGCTCAGCCCTTATGCTCCCAGAAATTGCTCTTGGTGAAATGTGCTTACATTGGGTTTATTGGGAGATAGAGGCAAGGGCAATGCTCTCTCCCCTCCCAAATCATCACAGCCCCAGTAATCTTATTCTAACACGATGGTAAAGGCAGAATGCCCACATTACCCTTTAAACCCTAAGAAGACTGATATGACAACCTCTGTAAATTGCCCAAACTGTGGCAAGACAGTCACCTGGAAAACCGAAAACAGATTTCGCCCATTCTGTTGCGAACGCTGCCGTCTGATAGACCTTGGCGCTTGGGCCAAAGAAGAACACAAAATTTCTGGCGATAGCCAATTTGACGATATTATGAATAGCGACTTAAATCGCGAATCTGAATAATGTTCAGTAGCCTCCAAAAGCGCAACAATGCAATATGGATGTTATTTGTGATCAAAAACCTATAGTTATATGTGATGACGTTATACACGGTAAGCAAACTCAACAAAAGAACTCGTGTGGGAGCGTGGATTGAATGAAAATCATAATGGCTTGATACGCCAATACCTTCCGAAAGGAATGGAGTTGGATAAGGTAGCAGACGAAAAGGTAAGCTTGATTCAAAATAAGCTCAACAACAGACCCAGAAAATTACTCGACTATAAAACACCTAATGAAGTATACGAAGCTATGCGTTTAGCTGCATCATTACACGGTGTTGCACTGATGGCTGAAATTCGAGTCGGAATTAGAAATCATCTGTGAACTTTTAATTTCGAATGATGTCCAATAAGTATGTTTATATTATCATATCTTCTAGAGTATTAATTCATAAAGGAAACAAAACATGGATACATCAGGAAAATCGACTCACACGTTATGCGAACGCATTTTGATTTTTTTATATAGACCTAGAGTAGAAACATTCCAAGCTATTTTTAACGATCGCTATGCTACGATTACCCTAGTAGAGCGTAATATTCTATTAGGCAAAGAAGAGAGTAAAACTAAATCAGACAGCATACAAACTAGAAAAGTAGTATGCTCAAACAGTAGTACGGAATTTAATATAAAACAATCATTAGACATTTCAAAAAAAGAAAATCCTAATAAACCCAACAACCAAGAAACGCCACAGTATAAGATCGATAGCAAGAGTACTCTTCATACGCTTGAGGTTAATGAAGTTATAGAAACAGTTGCTGATAATAATACAGCACCACAGCGGCCTGATTCTGAGACAAATAATATCGGTATTAATCCTGATAGAGCTGATACTGAGGCTCATATTGGCACTGATCCTAATAAAACTGAGACTGAGACTGAGACTAATATTGGCACTGATCCTAATAAAGCTGAGACTGATACTGAGACTCATATTGGCACTGATTCTAATAAATCTGAGACTGAGACTAATATTGGCACTGATCCTAATAAAGCTGAGACTGAGACTGATACTGAGACTCATATTGGCACTGATTCTAATAAATCTGAGACTGAGACTAATATTGGCACTGATCCTAATAAAGCTGAGACTGATACTGAGACTCATATTGGCACTGATTCTAATAGAACTGAGACTGAGACTGAGGCTGAGGCTGAGGCTGAGGCTAATATAGATGATCTGGGTGAACCTGGCGAAACGTTTTTTGATAGTACGAGTACGCTTTTGAATAATAACTCGCTTGAAAATAATTCAGATTTTACCGATAAACTTTTAACTGACCATAACACTAATGATAAATTATCGGATGAAAAAAAAACAAACATTGAACATCAAGAAGAAAAACTGTCCAGTGATTCATCCTCATCTTCAGCCACCGAAAAGAGTGCAGGAGATAAATATACACCGTTTTCATTAACACATAAATACCAGGAAGACGAGAAAGATGAATACCAGGAAGCCATAGAGTATAATAGCAGTTACAGCAGCCAAGACGGGTATGATAGTGATTCGTCCGTCAATTCAGAAAACAATATAAATGAATCTGGAAAAGATACAACATATAGATGTCTAGTCGATTTTGCACGACAGAGCAATCATCATATTCTAGCACCTATGTATCATAAAGATGGTCCTGTTATTGAAGTAGCAAAACGTGATCATTTAAGAGTTAATCATTACACATACAACGAAAATCAATTGCAATACACCATCCAACCAACCACTGAAGCGTGGATAGAGGAACAACAGGAATTAGCCTATCGCATTATTACCAATGATGAAGTGGATCCTATATTAGCAGAGAATGCAAAGCATGCGATAACACAGCAAAATTCACAATCAGACAATCCGAATTTTTCAAGTGATACAATTGTCAATCCAAAGACAAACATCGACATAAAAATAGAGATAATCGAACATAATGAGCAATGCGGAGTTGCTACAAGCAAAGGTAATTATAGACATAATATGGAAGATAGATACGTAGTACAACGCTCATGTAAGGATAACTTTATGTTCGGAGTGTTTGATGGACATGGAGGATCTGAGATTTCTCAAAACTTGTCGCAAGATATGTCTAAAGCTATTGAGAATGAATTATATACTTGGTCTAATGTTAAATATAAAAACAAATCAACAGATACTGAAACCATAGCCATGAGTAAAAAAGCTTGTCATGTTAACGCCTTAACAATGGCTCATGTTGTTTTCGATAAAAACATTATAACAGCAGACAATGTAGGTTCAACGTCTGTGACAACCTGTATGATCGACGAAAATATTTATGTCAGTAATCTGGGAGATTCACGGGCTATTTTAATGAGTCCAGATGGCACAATTGTTCAGTTAACTGAGGATGCCAAGGTGATGACTAAAGTGGATGAAAAGTATAAAATGAATCGACACACATATGATGTCTTAAAAAGAGGTGGGTACATCCCGCTTTTAGCACATCCGAACATAGATAATCCAAATGTTAACGAGTTTCGTATCAATTGCAACCTATTAACTTCGAAAGCATTTGGTGACAAAAAATTGTTGCATACTATCGAGAAAGGAATAGAAGGAATAGAAGGAATAAATGAATCGGATATGAGATATACATTGGCTGTAAGTGCACGGCCGGATATAGTTTGTGTTGAAAAACCAAAAAATGGATGGGATGGTTACAAACTGTTGTTATGTAGTGATGGCTTGCTTGATGTAGCGTCTACCAAACAGATCGGCCAGTATGTACACGATGAAACCACTAACGAGAAGAGTATGTCTTACGGGACTGTAGCTTCTAATTTGATACGTATGGCAGCCAATGCAGGTTCAAAGGATAATATGGCGGTTCTGATATTTAATGTCACTCAAATGCAAGGTAATAATTAATAGCAGGCTCAACTGACTTGAAAGGAATAATTAGGCATTTTTTAGAAACGATAGGACTCGGATTTCATTTTCTAGTTTCGCTAGCTGTCGGGTCTCGCCTGATTATAAACGCGTTTAGTGAATATTTCAGGATATTTTATCGCCCAGTCTTTTAGGGATTGGGTAGGTGCAATATGACCTAGTGCTTTTTGTGGTATGTGGTATGTGGTATGTG